>JAAYBQ010000120.1 GCA_012730035.1 Spirochaetota bacterium | reverse complement strand
TTTGCAGAGTAAAATGTTCCATTGGGGCAGGCCTGAATGTTATACCCGTGCAAACGGGTATCTATATGGACACTATATGTTTTTGATTCTCTTAATACGGTGAGTTTACCGGATCAAAAGAGCAGTTACTATATGAACAATAAGCCGGAATGGTATTACACGCGCGTCGAATTCATCACGAATTCATTACGAATCCGGAATGAATATGATTATACTATTAAACCGCGGCAATTAAGTACCTGTAATCAAAAAAATTTTTCTGTAATAATCTCTGAAAATACTTATTAGTGCAGCAAGGTTTAATCCCCCACCCGCCGCCGAATGAGGCGGGGGGAATAGAGCATTTTATTCCGTAAAATGATTAAGGAATAAGCCCTGAAAATTTTAAAAAAATTAAAATAATTTTTACTTTTTTGAAGTTCATGGCGTATACAATGTATGGCGCGCCATAATGATTATGATTTTAATGATCTTTGAAAACACCTTTATTTTTTATGCGGCAGATGCAGTGTTCACCGGGTGTGATCGAACTGCAATAATTGCTTATTTTTTTTCATTCAGCTCTTTCCGGAGCGAAGCATTTACGGGAGAATGCTTGACAGGGCTGTGCTGAATACAGAAATTCAGATACAGGGAAATACTATTGCACAGCCCCGGGGCTGTTTAAGTTTTTAAAAAACCACGGAGGCATCCCTGCAGAATATTTTAAAAACCGGATTATTACCATGATAAAAGTACTTAACCTGTTCAAGTCTTTCGGATCGCAGGAGATTTTTGAAGATATAAGTTTTAATGTTAATCCCGGCGAAAGGATAGGGCTGGTGGGGCGTAATGGCCACGGGAAGACCACTCTGCTGAATATGATTATCGGCGAAGAGCACCAGGATTCGGGTGATATTGTCATACCGAAAGGTTACACCATAGGCCATGTTTCACAGCATATAAGGTTTACGCAAAAAACAGTTGTGGCCGAGGCCTGCATGGGGCTTCCCGAGGATCAGAGGGAGGATAAATGGAAGGCTGAAAAGATTCTGGCCGGACTGGGATTCTCAATGGATGACATGCAGCGTCCCCCTTCGGATTTTTCCGGAGGTTTCCAGGTAAGGCTTAACCTTGCAAGGGTTCTTGTTTCGGAACCGGCCATGCTGCTGCTGGACGAGCCCACAAACTACCTTGACGTTGTATCAATAAGGTGGCTTTCGTCATTTTTACGCCAGTGGAATGGGGAGATTGTACTGGTTACGCACGACAGGTCATTTATGGACAGTGTGACTACCCATACACTGGGTATACACAGGCGCAAGGTGCGTAAGATTGAAGGCTCAACCGACAAACTTTACGAGCAGATCCTTAAAGAGGAGGAGATTTACGAGAATACCAGGATCAATGACGAAAAGAAGCGAAAGGAGGTTGAGCAGTTTATAACCCGTTTTCGCGCCAAGGCCAGGCTCGCTGGAATGGTGCAGTCCAGGGTGAAGCAGCTTGAGAAGAAACAGACGCTGGATAAACTGGAGAGAATAAAGACCCTGGATTTTTCGTTCAACTACAGGCCTTTTAACGCAAAAACCCTTATGACCGCCGATTCGCTGACCTTCAGCTACGATGAAAAATATAATATTATAAATAACTTCAGCCTTAATGTGCGCAGCGACGACAGGATCTGCGTGATAGGGAAGAACGGCAAAGGGAAGACCACGCTGCTGCGCCTGCTTGCCGGTGAGGTGAAGCCCGATTCGGGCAGCCTGAACATGCACACGAATACAGGCACCGGTTATTTTGCCCAGACCAATACCATAAGGCTGAATGATAAACTTACGATTGAAGAGGAGATAATGTCCGCCGGATGCGAAAAGCAGATGGCCCGCAATATTGCCGGGGCGATGATGTTTGAAGGTGATGACAGTCTTAAAAAAATCGGTTTTCTTTCGGGGGGCGAGAAGAGCCGGGTGCTCCTGGGCAAAATACTGGCAGCTCCGTCAAACCTGCTGTTTCTGGACGAGCCGACCAACCATCTGGACATGGAGGCCTGTGATGCGCTTATGGCGGCCATAGACTGTTTTCCGGGTGCTGTACTGATGGTAACACACAACGAGATGTTCCTGCATACCCTTGCCAACAGGTTTATTGTGTTCCAGAACAATGGTATAACCCATTTTGACGGGAGCTACCAGGACTTTCTTGATAAGATAGGCTGGGAGGATGAGGAGGATGCACGACGCACATCGGGGCAGGATGATGACGCGAAGAGGGGAATGCCGGTAAACAAAAAAGACATTCGTAAACTTCGCACCGATGTAATAACTAAAAGATCAAAAGATATTAAGCCGCTGGAGGAGAAGATTCATAAGACTGAGGAATTAATATCTTCGAAGGAGTCCCTTCTGGAGCAGAGGAACAGCGAGATAGCCGATGCCGCCGGTTCAGGCAAGGGGCGGGAGATCGAGGCCCTTTCGCGTGAAGTTCATTCACTGCAGAAGGAGATAGATTCGCTTTTTGATGACTACGAAAAGCTTAACAATGAACTGGATGAAAAACAGAAATTTTACGAAACAGAACTGAAGAAGCTGGAAGAATAGCCCCCGGCCGGAATAACTTAATGTTATTCATTTATTTTTTGCGGTCACCCCCGGAGTAGGTTTATAAACTCAAATTTTTTAATAATAAAGTGATTTAACCCCTGTCGGGCGACAAACAGGATGTTTTAGTTTAACATATAAGGAGGCCGGTATGTGTTCGACCCTCTGCGAGAGGCATGTTAAGTCCAGGTTACAGCCCGTATCATGTGTAACATTAAGATACCGGCATTAAGCTTCGCTTAAGCCGGTATGACAGCAGGCAAATTACCTGTTATCTCCTGATAAGCTTCCAGCCTGCGGGGAGAATGATTGCAGCAAGTGCAATCTTGATAATGTCGCCGGGTATAAAGGGTATGAGCCCCAGGCTGATTGCTTTTGATCCTGCGTAGATGGAAAGCCACATTACACCGAACAGATAGATCGCAGCACTCGCTGCAGCCATGGCCAGTGCAGTTGTAAAGATATTCCTGTCCCAGCCCTTTTCTGCAAGCAGCCCGGTTATGCCTGCTGCCGCGGCAAATCCTGCAACATAGCCGCCTGTTGGCCCCATGAGATAGGCAAATCCCGCGCCCGCGCCTGTAAATACGGGCATGCCCGAAATGCCCTCTGCCATGTATGCCAGTACGGCAAGCACGCCGCGTCTTGATCCCAGGAGCGCTCCTGTGAGCAGTACGGCAAATGTCTGGCCCGTAACAGGTACGGGGCTGAATGGTATAGGGAACGCGATTTTTGCAGAAAGTGCAATAAGTATGCTGCCTGCAAGGATGAGCATTGAGTCATATACAATTGAGCTGATTCTGCCTGAAGGCTTTAGTATGTCAGCGTATGTTATACATGTTGATGTCATGGTTTTTCTCCATTGTTTATTCTGAACGGCAATTAATTACAAACCGGATTTTTTGTAAAGAAAAAAGTTTGCGCCCTGAATTTTAAGCGAAGGCTAAAGAGTCGGTATGCTGGAGGCTTTTTCCCTTCTGGCCCGCGCTCTTGCATCTTCCTCCTCGGCCTGTTTCTTCAGGAGTTCCTCATGCTCTCTTTTTTTCTGTTCCTCTTCAAGCCTGCGCTGTTTAGCCGCAAGCCGCTCTGATTCAATATTCTTTTTAAGAAGTGCATCATTCTGAACCTTAACCGGAGAACCTGTTACCTGGCTGCCCGATGCGTCAGAGGCCTGCTGCCTGAGTATTCCGGGATCAGCCTGGATAACGTCCTTTTTGACCTCGGTCCTGATTTCTTCATCAACATCCCTGATTTGATCAACCATGATGCCGGTAGCCGTATTTTTTATTTCAATAATCTCAGCCTCGGTCATGGGCGTTACGGAAATTTCGGCTCTGCCCTGTAAAATCCGGTCAACGGTGTTCCGGCTTACGTAGTCCATCTTCTGCCCCGCGCCTACACTGATCTCTTTGCCTTCGATTGCCTCACCCTTCTGTACGGGGAGAACGGTGACTGTTCCCTTCATAACAGAGAGCCGCGCTCCTTTGACCACATCGGCAGAGACTACAAAACTCGTACCGCGTACAGATGCGACCACTGTGGGAGTACGGACTTTAAAGCCGGTATTCTGAAGTTTGCCCAGCGTGAGGAAGATTTTACCTTTATCGAGCTTAATGATCGATTCAGATGACGCGTCCCCTGCTATTACAGTTATTGCAAGGGTGCTCTTTTCGCTGATCCTGATGATCCCCGAACTGCCGTAGGTTAAGTCGGCTACCGATTGTTTACCGGTAATTATTATATCGTTTATGGCAAGCATGTCGCCAGGGATGGCTTTTTTTTCACCCGGGGTTCTAATGATTTTTACGTCACCCAGTACGGACTGCACCATAAAATTAAATGCAGGTTTTTCAGAGGGCAGGTTTACCGGGGCTTCTTTTTTGCATGAAGATATTAATACTGAATATGCTGCCAGGCATAATATAAATCGGGTTCCGGGTTTCATCTTTTTACTCCATACATTGTTCATAAACCTGTCTGAGGTTTTATCCCGTGAGCAATTACCGCATGTCAAGACTTATTCGGCAGCGGGAAACAGGATATAACCCGGTTTGTTCAATAAAAACCTGTTTTATGTAACAGAAAAACAGCGAATAACACTAATAATCAGGTAAATGATACTTTTTCATTGTACTCTCCTGTTTCCTGAAGTTTCGCAAGAGACTTCAGGAATTTTTATTTTTACAGTTCCCGGAGAGACGACCGGCCTTTATTACACCGGGGCTTAACGGCAATCCCTGAGATAGATTGCCTTCAGGCATGATAAGCGGAATTTTAGGGAATGTATTGCATGAAAAATTCCTGTTTTTATCCCGGTTCCGGCCAAAGGGGAACATCGGGGTTGTAATTTTTTCAGGTTCCTTTATATTTGTATAATAAAACAGAGTAATTATTGTGATTTAATTCCCGGCCTGGCCTGAACGTCATTCCCCCCGAGGCGGTGGGCCTTTAAAAGATCCCGGCTGGTTCATGCGGAGACTGCATGAGCGGTACACGCCAAGGGATTACGGCTGTAACAGATGGAATGACACTATTGTAATTCAAATGTTTTTTTTCAGGCATCCCGGAGAATAGAGCCTTTTAACCGGTAAAATGTTTAAAAAATTAACATTGATAATAAATGCTACATGGAGATTTAAAAATGAGTGTACTGGACCCCTGGAAAGATTTTCCATTTGTAATTCTTGACGGCGGCCTGGCCAGCGAACTTGAAAAGAAAGGCTTCAGCCTGGACAAAAATGTCTGGTCAGCATCGGTGCTTGCCGAATCACCCTCAGCTGTGAGCGATGTACATGGGGCATACCTGAAGGCCGGTGCGGACATAATTACTACGGCATCGTACCAGGCGACAATACCGGGCCTTGTAAAATACGGTCTGTCAGAAGAGAAGGCTGCTGATGTTATATTCGATTCTGTGAGGCTTGCGCGCGAGTCGATAATGATTTTTATGGATTCTGAGGACTACGACCCCTCTATGCCCCTGCCCCTGGTTGCGGCATCGGCAGGATCGTACGGTGCCTACCTTGCTGACGGTTCGGAGTACAGGGGGGATTACAGGCTCACGGAAAAGGAGTACCACGATTTTCACAGGCGCAGGGTGGAAATTTTTATCGAAGCAGGCGCGGACATTATTGCTTTCGAAACAGTCCCCTCGTACGAAGAGGCATGCGCGATCGCGTCGCTTATGGAGGAGTTCGGTGACAGGGAATACTGGATTTCTTTTACGGTAAAGGATAGTGAACATATCAGCTGCGGCAGAACTTTTGCCGATTGCATGCGCATGTTAAACGGCAGAAGCAACCTCGCTGCAGCCGGTATCAACTGTTCGGCCCCGTCACTGTTTACCCCGCTGCTTGAATCGGCTGCTGACATTACGGATAAACCCTTTATCGTTTATCCGAATTCCGGCGAGATGTACAGTCCCGTTGACCAAAAATGGTACGGCGAGTCGAGGCCGGAGCAGATTGGAATTCTTGCGCATGAATGGTACGGGCTTGGCGCGCGCATTATTGGCGGATGCTGCAGGACCGGGCCTGATGACACGGCAATGCTTTATGCCGCGAGAAAAAGTATGAAGCTGCGGTCATAGTATGTGGCGGTCATAGCCTGCGGCTTTGTGTCCGCGGGACGGGGCCTCGTGTGTTATTTAACATGAATGTAATATTGCCATGTTGTTTTTAAACATCTGTTATGCTGTTTAACCGCTGATTGTAAAATATGTTACGGAATTGTTAATTATGGCGGGAAACACGGTCTTTTATTATGCAATAATTTGACATTGCAACATAAAAGGTTGATATGACATCTATGGATACTTATAAAAGCATTAAGGGGGGAACATTATGACAAGAGAGAGATCGGGCGGTTCTGAGGTAAGGAATGTGGCTGCGGAGAAGAAAGAGATGGATCGCGTCTCGTCGTTCTTTGGAAAGTACACTTTTAATAAAACGGTTATGCAGGACAAGCTTCCCAGGTCGGTTTACCTGAGGCTGATGTCATGCATTGATGAGGATGTTAAGCTTGATATTGAGACTGCCAATGTTGTTGCACACGCGATGAAGGAGTGGGCACTTGATAACGGCGCAACGCACTTTGCCCACTGGTTCCAGCCCATGACAGGTTCGACAGCGGAGAAGCATGATGCATTTATCGAGTTCGTTGGCCCCAATGAAGTGATCGAAAGGTTTACCGGGTCACAGCTTGTACAGGGTGAACCGGACGCTTCCAGTTTTCCAAGCGGCGGTATACGGGCCACGTTCGAGGCCAGGGGTTATACAGCATGGGACATGTCGAGCCCGGCCTTGCTTCGAAAAAACGGCCTGGGAATAACGCTGTGCATACCATCTGCATTTATTTCTTACACCGGCGAGGCCCTGGACAAGAAGACCCCGCTGCTAAGGTCGGGTAGGGCCGTGAGCAAAAGTTCAATCCGCCTGCTTAAACTGACGGGCAATACAACTTCTAAAAAGGTTATTGCAAACCTGGGGCCGGAACAGGAGTACTTTCTTCTGGACAGGAGCTATTATACAAAACGCCAGGATATTGTCCTTTCGGGCAGGACCCTGATAGGTGCAGCGCCGGCCAAGGGGCAGGAACTTGAGGACCAGTACTTCGGCAGTATAAGGGAAAGGATCCAGAGCTTTATGCACAATTTTGACGAGGAGCTCTTTAAGCTGGGAATACCCGCCAAGACAAGGCATAACGAGGTTGCTCCCGGGCAGTTCGAGATAGCGCCGATTTTTGAAGAGGCTAACCTGGCCGTTGACCATAACCAGCTCTTAATGGATACAATGAAAAAGGTGGCCAGAAGGCACGGCTTTTTTGCCATACTCCACGAGAAGCCCTTCGCGGGCATAAACGGTTCGGGCAAGCACCTTAACTGGTCAATAGGTACCGATGACGGCATAAACCTGCTTAATCCCGGGACAACGCCGAATGAAAACCTGCAGTTTTTACTTTTTCTTGTGGCGGTCATAAAAGCTGTTCACAGGCACAGCGATATACTCAGGGCGACGGTGGCTAACAGCGGGAACGATCACAGGCTTGGCGCGAACGAGGCGCCACCGGCGATAATTTCGGTGTTCCTTGGTGATCAGCTTGTGTCAATACTCGATTCGATCGAAAAGGGTGAAAACCTGAAGGCAACTGACGCTGCTATTATAGACCTGGGCCTTTCATCTCTGGCCGTTGTAAGCAAGGATAACACAGACAGGAACCGGACTTCACCATTTGCCTTTACGGGGAACAAGTTCGAGTTCAGAGCCGTGGGTTCATCGCAGTCGATTTCGTTCCCCGCGTCTGTACTTAACCTGATTGTTGCTGAAGCCATAGATGAGCTTGCAGATAAAATGGAAAAAGCCGGAACATCGGATTTACGGAAATCAATTTTTGATATAATCAGGGAAGAGATAAAAACATTCAAGCCCGTAGTTTTCGGCGGCGATAACTATTCAGAGGAATGGCACAGGGAGGCTGAAAGAAGGGGGCTTCCGAACCTGCGCACAACTCCTGAAGCGCTTAAGTCATATAACACCGACAAGGCTAAAAAACTTTTTGAAAAATATAAAGTGCTTTCGCCCGTTGAACTCACTTCAAGGTATCACATACACCTTGAAAAGTACAGCAAACAGCTGGATATAGAGGCTAACGCGATGTACAATATTGTTTCATCACAGGTTCTTCCGGCAGGTTACAGGCATCAGAAAAACCTGGCTTCGTCGGTGCGCGAGATAAGCGGCCTTGTTAAGGATGAGATTGTTAAACCGCAGAGAGAGCTTCTTAATAAGGTAAGTGATCTTGTGAGCGGTATACAGAATAACCTTGCCTCGCTTAAACTTGCGATTGAATCTGCAAGGTTAATAGAGGATGAACAGGAGAGGGCCGAATCCTACTGCAACAAGGTCAGGGTTGTTATGGCTGATCTTCGTAAAGGGTGTGATGAACTGGAGCTTGTGGTTGATGATGAACTCTGGCCATTGCCTAAATACTGGGAGATGCTCTTTCTTTACTGATACATACTATTCAGCATGGCCGGATATTTCCCCTTTCCGGCCATGCTCTTTAATCAGCGTTTAAATATCCGGCCCTGTGCGGTAAATCAGGCACTGAACCTGAAAAAAAATAAACAATATTCGCTTTATATAATAGAATAGCTGAAGTTCTTTCTTGACAAAGATATGCACCCTGTGAAATCTGAAATTAATTTTCACATTGTGAACAACCATGATCTGATTGCATTTCTGACCTCCGGGCAGCATGTTTAACCCCGGCCCTGTTCGCCGCTGCAGTACGGCTACCTTATCATGGTTCTGCTGCAAAAATGTAATATTAATCGGTAATTATTCCTTAAAATATTTATTAGTGTAATAAGATCGTTTTAATTCCCTCCGCCGCCTTCGGCGGCGGAGGGAATGGAGTATTTTATATTATAAAACAGTTAAGGAATTAACTCTGAATATTATTATAAAATTTTAATAACAGGGTGATGCTCCGTACGGGGGAATCCTGTGCAAAATAAAACTGTAAATCGGGAGGTTCTGTATGTTACATAGCTGGCAGAATGTGGTTAATGCGAACGGCGTAACTATCTCATTGGTGGGGATGGCTATTGTGTTTTCTTCACTTGCATTAATCACTACGATAATAAGCTGGACCCCTGTATTATTAAAGCTGGTGAACAGGGTTTTTCCCGAGGCTGAGATTAAGCAGGGCGAAAACGGAGTGAAAAAGGTGTCGGAAACGGATGTTGTTGCTGCAATAAGCGCTGTTCTTTGTCATACTGCGCAGTCTACGAATAAACAGATGTGATGGTATAATATGGATTTTTTTGTGGCATTTTTTAAAACTACTGGGCTTTACCTGATGACTCCGGGTAATGTCGCAATGATTGTTATAGGTCTGATTTTTATATCCCTTGCGATTATAAAGCATTATGAACCGCTTCTGCTTCTGCCGATCGGTTTTGGAATGATTGTGGGGAACATACCCTATGTCGCGGGGATGAACCTGGGGGTTTATGACGCCACCAGTGTTATGCACTATATCTATTTCGGGGTCAGTCAGGGGATATTCCCCCCTCTTATTTTTCTGGGTATAGGCGCGATGACCGATTTTTCAACCATGCTCTCCAATCCTAAACTGATACTGCTTGGTGCAGCTGCGCAGATAGGGATATTCCTTACTCTAATGGGGGCGCTTTACCTGGGGTTTACACCCGCTGAGGCCAGTTCAATTGGAATAATCGGCGGAGCGGACGGGCCCACCGCTATTTTCCTTACATCAAAACTTGCGCCGCACCTTCTCGGTGCTGTTGCCATTGCCGCGTACTCGTACATGGCCCTTGTGCCTGTAATTCAGCCCCCGGTGATGTACCTGCTTACGACAAAAAAAGAGAGGCTGATACGCATGAAGCCGCCGCGCGTGGTATCCCAGCGTGAAAAGATATTTTTTCCCATTATAGCATTTGTTGTATCTGCGCTTATTGTTCCGGGTTCGCTTTCACTTACGGGTATGCTTTTTTTCGGCAACCTGCTTAAGGAGAGTTTTGTGACCGAGAGGCTCGCGCAGACCGCGCGTACCGCCATGATCGATATTGTAACAATTCTTCTGGGGCTTACGGTGGGTGCAAGTACGCAGGCGCAGACATTCCTTACGAAGCAGTCTATACTTATTTTTGTGCTTGGAGCCACATCGTTTGCCGTTGCAACCGCGGGTGGAATACTTTTCGCGAAATTTATGAACCTCTTTTTAAAGGACAAGATAAATCCCCTGATCGGAGCTGCCGGTGTTTCTGCAGTGCCCGACTCGGCAAGGGTCGCGCAGCTTATAGGCCAGAAGGAGGACCCGCATAACCACCTGCTTATGCATGCCATGGCTCCGAACGTTGCGGGTGTTGTGGGATCTGCTATTGCGGCGGGCTTTCTCTGGTCGTTTCTGGTTAAGTAGAACTGATAATAATTTAATAAAATCTGGTGAAAATAATGATAAAGAAAAGAATACAGTTTATGTGCACAGCTTTCAGGGACGGGTTCCAGTCTGTTTACGGGTCACGCGTAATGTCAAAGGATTACCTGCCGGTAGTTGAGGCTGCGCGGAACGCGGGTATAAGGTATTTTGAATCGGGGGGCGGGGCGCAGTTCCAGTCGCTCTTCTTTTACTGCCGTGAGAACGCCTTTGATGTAATGGACGCGTTCAGGAAGGCCGTGGGGCCTGACGCTAACCTGCAGACACTTGCAAGGGGGGTGAACGTTGTAGGCCTGGACTCGCAGCCTGCCGATGTTATATCGCTCCACGCGAAACTTTTTAAAAAACACGGCGTGACCACAATAAGAAACTTTGACGCGCTTAACGATGTGAACAACCTGATATTCAGCGGCAAGGCGATTGTTGACGCGGGTTTAAAACACCAGGTGGCAGTGACCATGATGGAACTGCCCCCGGGATGCACGGGAGCGCATGATGCCGCGTTCTACATGAAGACCCTGCGGGATATACTCGACGCGGGAATACATTATGATTCAGTATGCTTTAAGGACGCGTCGGGAACATCGACCCCTTCAAAGGTTTACGAGACAATAAAGGAGGCGCGTAAAATGCTTCCGGAGGGTACGGTTATAGATTTTCATACCCATGAGACTGCGGGTATTGGTGTAACGTGCTACAAGGCTGCCATAGAGGCGGGCGCGGACCTTATTGACCTTTCGATGTCGCCTGTTTCGGGCGGAACATGCCAGCCCGACATACTTACCATGTGGCACGCGCTGCGGGGCAGCGGGTATGACCTTGATGTGGATATTGACAAGGTGATGGTTGTTGAAGAATACTTCCAGGAGAGCATGAAGGATTATTTTCTGCCGCCTGAGGCTGTTCGCGTTGAGCCGCTTATTCCGTGGAGCCCAATGCCGGGAGGGGCTCTTACCGCGAACACGCAGATGCTGCGTGACAACAAGATGATGCATAAATATAACGAGATCATTAAGGCCATGGAGGAGGTGGTTCGCAGGGGAGGTTTCGGAACGTCCGTTACTCCGGTGTCGCAGTTCTACTTTCAGCAGGCGTTTAACAACGTGATGTTCGGCCCGTGGGAAAAGATTGCTGACGGGTACGGGAAGATGGTGCTGGGTTATTACGGCAAGACCCCCGTTGCGCCGGACCCTGAAATAATCAAGATATCGATCGAGAAGATGGGGCTTAACCCCGCGGACAACATACCGCTTGAAATGGATAACGCTAATTCAAACAAGGGTACAGTCCCCGCGCGAAAGGCGCTCAAAGATGCGGGCCTTGAGGAGACCGAAGAGAACATATTTATTTCAGCCACATGCAAAGAGAAGGGGATCGCGTTCCTTCTGGGCAAGGGTGAAATGGGCGTGCGCAAGAACGTTGCAAGGTCTGCCGAGCCAAGCTCCTCTTTTGTGGTAACGGTAAACGGCAAAGAATACAATGTTACACTTGATAAAGGCAAGACAATTGTTAACGGTAAGATATACTCTACTGATGTAAGGGAGAGTGACGGCACAGCTGCTGTCCAGACACAGTCTGAAAAGCAGGCTGCAGACGGGATTGAGATCAAGTCGCCGCTTCCGGGAAAGGTATTCAAGATTGTAGCTGATATCGGCGATCACGTTGAGCCCGGTGAAACTATAATGATACTTGAATCGATGAAGATGGAGGCAAGGATCAATTCGACTGTTTCGGGAACTGTTTCTGAACTTCTTGTGGCAGAGGGTGACCAGGTTGCAACTGATGATGTTCTGGCCATGGTCAACTGATCCCTGGTAAGCTCTGATTAAAAAAAGCCCGGCACTCTGCCCGGGCTTTTTTTATGGCGGAGTTAAACAGGCTTATTTTTTCCAGAAGGTTTTTGTGAAGAGAATGAGCACCGTGTATAACTCGAGCCTGCCCGTGAGCATGGCAAAACTGTAGAACCACTTTACGTAATCGGGAAAGAATCCGAAATTTTTTGTGGGGCCCACAAGTCCCAGGCCGGGGCCCACGTTCCCCACTGTGCACAATGCCCCGGTGAAGCTTGTGGTGAAATCGGACCCGGAGGATGCTGCAACCATTGTGGTTGCGAGGAGCATGAGTATATACAGAAAGAAGAACCCTGAGATAGCATAGACAATGTCCTTTTTAACAGGCTGGCCGTTTATCTTAATAATAAATACTCCCCGCGGATGTATAAGGTATTTCATTTCATTAAATGCCTGTTTAAGCAGAGTGACGATCCTTATAACCTTGATGCCGCCGCCAGTCGAGCCTGAACATCCGCCGACGAACATGAGCACCATGAGCACAGTCTGGCTGAGTGCAGGCCAGTTTTCGTAGTCGGTAGTGGCAAATCCCGTTGTGGTGAGTATTGACGCGGCATGAAAACCGGCGTATCTTAATGAATCGGCCATTGTGGAACAGCTGCTGCCGTAGAGATCACATGCGATTATGAGCATGGCGGTAAAGAATATAAAGAGGTATGCCTTAAGCTCAGAATCGCGCAGAAGGTATTTGTGCCTGCCGGTGATAAATCTGAAATGCAGTGTGAAATTTATTCCCGCAAGCACCATGAACAGGGTAATTATCCAGTCAACAATGGCTGAGTTGTAGTATCCCACGCTGGTATTTTTTGGAGAAAACCCCCCGGTTGCCACTGTCCCGAATGTGTGCGTGAGCGCATCAAAGGGGCCCATGCCTGCAAACATAAGAAGCATTACCTCGGCCAGTGTAAGACCGGTGTATATATACCACAGGAGTTTAGCTGTTTCCTTGATTTTGGGGGTCAGTTTGTCTACCGTGGGCCCCGGTGCTTCGGCCTGTATAAGCTGAAGTCCCCCGATTCCGAGCAGAGGAAGGACAGCAACGGTCAGCACGACTATACCCATTCCGCCGAGCCAGTGCGTAAGGGAGCGCCAGAAGAGTATGGACATGGGCAAAGATTCTATGTTGCCGAGTATTGATGCACCGGTAGTTGTGAACCCGGACATGGTTTCAAAATATGCATCGGCCATTGAGGGTATGGCGCCTGAAAGATAGTATGGCAAAGCGCCGATGATTGAAGCGAGTATCCAGCTGAAGGTTACAAAAAGGAATCCGTCCTTTGTTGAGAGATTGTTATTTGACCTGCGGGCTGATAGAAAATGTATTATGATAAAAAAGAATATGGAAAAGACCAGTGATGGTATGAAACTGAAAAGAGCGGCGATCTCACCTTTGTACAGGGCTATGCCTGCCGGGATCAGCATGAAACCGGAAACTATAAGCAGCAGGTAGGATATTATTTTAAGTACAAGTATTATGTTCATTTCAGGCCGCGTCCCGTTATTCTGCCGTAAAGAGCTGTTCAATTGCAGAGACAGATTCGAGTTTTGATATGGTTATGACAGTGTCGCCGGGGAGTATGGCGAAGCTGCCGTCGGGTATTTCGTTGACCCCGTTGCGTATAACCGTAAGTATTATCGAATCGTCCGGCAGCGTGATGTCTTTGAGTTTGCGGCCGTTAAGCCTGTGGTTGTCGCATATTGAAAATTCAATAACCTCGGCGCGGCCGCCAAACAGTGAGTATACGCTCTTGATGTCGCCGCGCCGTATGTATTTCATGATGGTGTTGACCGTGCTGTTCCTGGGGCTTACGGTGACGTCAATGCCAAGTCTTGATGAAATCTGCATGTAGTTGGGCCTGTTGACAAGGGCGATTGCCCGTTTTATGCCCATGCTCTTCGCGTAAGCGGCGCTCAGTATGTTGATCTCCTCGTGCGCTGTTGTGGTTATTATAAGGTCGTATGTGTGCAGGAGTTCATCCTCGTAAAGGTTTTCATCGGATATATCTGCGTTAAGCACGAGCGCATCGCTGAATTTTTCGGAGAGTATTTTGCATGTTTCGTAATCTGAATCGATGATTGTTATTTTGCGGCCGGTGCGTATAAGGTACCTGACCACGAGGCGTCCGATCCTGCCGCCGCCTACTACAAGTATGCGGTCAAGCCTGTGCCGTTTTTTGCCGGTCTCGATGAATATTTTGGTCATGGTCCTTTCGGTGGCAAATATGTACAGGCTGTCGTTCTCCCTGATGTATGTGTCGCCGGTGGGGATTATAAATTCCATGTTGCGGATGATCCCCGCTATAAGGAACTTTTCTTTAATATTGACGGCAGATCTTATATTTTTAAGCTGCATGTCTTTGAAGAAAGAACCTTTGTCAACGGTATATGTGCGTATCTGCATGTCGGTGTTTTCAAAGAGCATGACGTCACTGGTCGCGCCAAGGGCCACGGTGTTTGCAATAAGCCGGGCTGTTTCGACCTCGGGGTTGACGACAAAATCTATGCCAAGGAATGATTTTTCGAAAAGCTTTGCCCTGGAGTAGTCAAGGTTGCGCACCCGTGCTATTTTGACCGGAACCCTGAATTCGCTTTCGACTATTCCGCAGGCGATCATGTTTACCTCGTCGGAATCGACGACGCTGAGGAAAAAGTCTGCATTCTCTATGCCGGCGCGTTTGAGAGTCGCGCTGTTGTTCCCCTCGTCGTTGATCACGATGCAGTCCACGTGGTTTGCCACATGTTTGGCTGTTTCGGGATTCTTTTCGATAATGACCACGTCATGCCCTTCGCCCGTAAGCTGGGACGCGATCTGTGCCCCGACAACTCCTGCACCGAGAATTACTATTTTCATGGAATAAGGCTACCCCCTGACTTTTTGCGAGAGCAAATCAGTAAAAAGCAACAATAAGGCCGGTTGGCCGGCGGAGTCAAACAGTTTTTAGCCTAATCTCTCCATCCTTTCGATGGATTTTGTCTTGCCAAGTACAATGAGAATGTTCCCCTGCAGGATGGTTTCATCGGCCGACGGTGCGATGATTGTTTTCTGGGGATTATCCTCTGTGACCTGATCGTCCGGAATATTTTTGATCCCCAGTATCTGGCACCTGTACCTGGCTCCTATGCTGAGTTCACGCAGGTTTTTACCGATAAAACTTGCGGGCGGAACAACTTCCATGATCGAGTACTCCTCTGTAAGCGGGAGATAATCCACGGCATTGTTCATTGACAGCATTTTACCTATTCTTGCGGCCATGTCTTTTTCAGGGAATATTACGGTATCGACACCGAGCTTGGCCAGTATTTTTTCGTGGTCATCTGATATTGCACGCGCAATAATTTTTTTTGCGCCGGTCTCTTTCAGGTAAAGGGCTATGAGAATGCTTGAGACCATTTCCTGGCCGATGCTCAGAATTACTGCATCATACTCGTTGATCCCCACTGAATCAAGAACTGTCCTGCTGGCAGGATTCCCGGTAATGGCATGCGTAAGGAAACCCTTTGCTTTCTCAACGGTGTTCCTGTCGGTGTCTATGCCGAGAACCTCGCAGTTGTTTTCAACAAGGCTTTTTGCGATATTCAAACCGAAGTTGCCAAGGCCAATTACTGCAAATTTTTTCATGTTATCAACCTATCATGATATTTTCATCAGCTATCTCTATATCAGCGGTACGACTGTCGGCTGTAAGTACCGTAAGTATTGCAAAGACTCCGACCCTGCCTACAAGCATTATTACTGACAGCAGAATTTTGCTGAGGCCCGGGAAGCTGCCCGTTATGCCCGTTGAGAGCCCTACAGTTCCGAATGCTGAAATTACTTCAAACATAACGCCCAGGTATGAGTGATTCGAATCGTACGATCCCGTGGCGAGTATGAGAATGGTGAATGAGTAAATGAATATGAATGAGAGAATAACAAGGAGCATGCTTTTGATGACAGCCTCTTCGGATACAGACCTGTTCCAGAACACAATCTGCCGTTCCCCCCTGAACCTGGAGATTATTATTCCGCATATTACGGCGAAAGTGGTGGTTTTGATCCCCCCCGCGATTGAACCGGGTGACCCGCCTATGAACATAAGCAGCATCATGACCGAGAGCGTGGACTGGCGCAGCGTGCCTATATCGACTGAATTGAAGCCGGCGGTACGGCATGTAAGAGACTGGAAAACGGATACCAGGCACTTTTCCCGGAAAGGCATACCCCGCATGATGTGGCCCCATTCAAAGAGCATAAAGAGGGCCGCGCCTGAAGCTATGAGTATGGCTGTTGAGGCCAGGACAATCTTTGTGTGAAGTGAAAACTGGCGGAAGAGATTTTTTTTCAGTTTAAAGCCTGTGCCGGCCAGTTCCGCAAGAACAAGGAACCCGAGCCCGCCCAGGATTATGTTCAGACTTACAGCGGTCATAAAAAGAGTATTTGACCGGTACCCCGTAAGGCTGTCGCTGAAAGTTGAAAATCCCGCGTTGCAGAATGCCGAAACCGAATGAAAGACCGCGAGCCATGCCGATTCGGCGGGACTGTAATCGCCGATGAACTGCGTGAAAAGAACTGCCGCGGTTAATATTTCAATGGTGAATGTATAAAGGAATATTTTTTTAAGTATCTGCATGGGGGGGATGATCGTTACTTCGTTATAGATTTCACCGAAGGCGAACCTCCATTTGAGAGAGAATGATCCGCTGAGCATCGAAAAGATTCCTATTGAAAAGGTCATGATCCCCAGCCCGCCAAGCTGTATAAGGAGAAGTATTATTGCCTGGCCCGTAAATGTGAAGTCCTTTCCCGTGTCGAGTACAGTGAGTCCCGTGACGCATACAGCCGATGTGGATGTGAATATCGCGTCGATTAAGGATATGCCCCTTACTGTTGACTGCGGCAGCATCAGGAGTAAGGCGCCCGAAATTATAAGCACAATGAAGCTTGCAACAAACTGCTGTACGGGTTTTATGCCCGAGACAAACTTTTTTTTATTTTTACTTTTCACGGGGATTTTCCGGTTACAGTAACAGGATAGTTATTAAGTTAAACGGAGTCAAGCATTATGGGCAGGCATAATTTACGGTCGGGTGTAATTTTAATCAATAATTATTCACGAGAATACCTTTTAGGGAGACTGCCGGTATGAATAGCGAGTTATTTTTGCCGCCGCCTTTGATGGAGGAAGAGAACCGGTTTTACTATTTATTAAATTTTAACTTGAAATTTTCACTATAAATAAATATATTGGTTAAAATTTGTTGAAATGGTGTATTTATGGATGATAATCATTATAAGGAAAATGATTTTTCGGTAAAAAGGTTTCTTATGGCAGTTGCAGTCTGTGCGCTGCTTCTTGTCTATGCCGTATTTTTTATGGATTAAAGCATCGTCTGATTTGCAGACGCAAATTAATTATTCTTTCGGGTGTGTTTTTTTTCTGTGCACGCCTTAATATCTGATTCGTACTCATATCCTGAAAAAACTTTTAATTGCCCGTAGTCTGTTGTACATTTAAGAACGGGCAGGTAAATGCTCATTGCTGATCCATCGATCACCTTTCATCACTGCCCTGCGCTTATAACATGGTTCCATTGTGTATAATTTAAGTTGCGCGGGGCCTGTGCGGCAACCGGTCTTTTTTAAGACAAAGTGTTCTGCCGCTGATCACGCGGTTTATCGCAATCCGCGGTGATAAATAACATAACAAGTGTTATTAGAGGTGAGTCTGTTACGGTTGTTCCTGGCTGCAGCGGGTTGTAACAAAAAACCGTCGCGGGACCCTTTTTATTTATCAACGTTTTAAACATGCATTTTTAATACCTGCGCAGCCAATCAATATGCAATACTGTTCTGTTCCCGGGCACACCGGGCAGGGCTGCTTTTTTTCCGGGAGGTAAACATGGAAAAACAATACACACCTGAACTATTCAGGACTATATCTGATGAATGGAACAGCATACTCGGTGCTGACACTGGAATTGAATCGATCAGAACCGAGCTGCTGCACCACGTCAACCACAGGCATTTTTATTCATATTCAGACAGGGACAACGATTTTCACGATCTTGACCTTGTGGTAATACGCGACTGCGCGAGGGTATGGCGCGGACTGCTCCATCCCCGCAGCGAAAGTCTTGCCGGCTTCAGTGTCCTGGAGCAGCTGATTAATGCAGTGAAGGGCAGGCCGGACATGTCGCTTTCTGAATGTTTCTGGGCCGAGGTTTATCACCTTGTGCGCGGCATAGAGGGAAAGTTCAGGTTCCATGAAAAGGCTCTGTTTTCATTTTCAGATACTGGCGAACTGAAGGGCCGCGACGCGGCAATTGTCCGTTCGTCGGAACTTGACCAGATGCATAAACACCTTGAAGAACGCATGAAGCTTTTCAGGTCCGGCCTTGAACCTGAAGTTGAGAAGGCCCGCGATGAAAGGGTGGGCAGGATACTTAAAGCTGCCGGTGGCAGCAGCCATGACTGGAACGACTGGCACTGGCATCTTCGCAACATCGCGCGCGACAGCAGCACACTCGCGGGTTACGCGGATCTT
>JAAYBQ010000119.1 GCA_012730035.1 Spirochaetota bacterium | reverse complement strand
GACGGAGCTTGGCCATCCTTGAATTGGCGTTGTCAAGTCTCCTGAACAGGAAGAGCATAAGGAAGCAGGCTGCTATGGTTGCTAGGTTCAATATCATCATGAAATCCTTACAGGGTTTTCCTGAAACAAACGGCCGTCAGGCTCTTGCAATTAATCTAATACGACATAATAATAGTATAAAAACGGACAAATTTGTCAATAAATATTTTATGTCACATACCCCCTGTGCGGATCCCCTCTATTACCCGCATACCTTTCCATTTGCCGTTCCTGAATCTCAGGTAGAACATTACTCCAAGTAAAAACGCATAAAGTGAAAGTATCCACCAGCAGGCATAGATCCCCGCTTCGAAATAAAAGACAGCTGCCCACGTGGGGATCACAAGCGAGAAGACAGCTACGAACAGAACCCCCTTCATTACAAACAGTGTGTCACCTGCCCCCTTAAGCGCCGATGAAAAAATAATACTCATGGCATCAAAAAATGAGTATAGCGCCACAAACCTTAGCAGAGCTTCAGCCATACCCCGTATTTCATTAAGCCGCTCTGCGTCGGCCCCGCGCATAAAAGGTTCAACAAGCAGCCATGGGAGCAGTATGTAAATAAGTCCGGTAATTATCATGTAGACAAAGGACATTCTGAAACCGGCATGAACACTCTGCTCTGCGGTGCCGGGCAGATTCTTTCCCAGATACTGCCCGGTCAGGATGGTGATCCCCATGCCCAGGCCGAGTATTGGCATAAATGATATGGAGTTTATGTTGAAAACTATGTTTGAAGCTGCAAGTTCCATGATTCCGATACGACCGAGTATGAGTATAAAAAGGGTAAAAGTGCTCATTTCAAGAAAGAACTGCAGGCCCGCAGGAAATCCGAAGCGAATAAGCCTGGTTAAGAGCCTTTTTTCAGGCCTCCATCCAGAGCGTACACAGAACGCCCTTTCGTGCGGTGGATAAAAAAACATCACCAGGTAAATCAGGAGCACACTGAACCCCGCGATGACCGTGGCAATCGCAGCGCCCCTGACACCCAATGCCGGCAAACCCAGATTCCCGAAAATAAGGAGGTAATCAAAAATTATGTTTATGATCATGCCGGTAAAATTAACCCAGAGCACGGGCCATGTAACACCCCTGCCCGAAAAGAAACCCGCAATTGCCGAGGAGGCAAGAGGTCCCCATGATCCCGCGCAGAGTATTGA
The DNA here is from genome assembly GCA_012730035.1 of Spirochaetota bacterium. Taxonomy (GTDB): domain Bacteria; phylum Spirochaetota; class UBA4802; order UBA4802; family UBA5550; genus JAAYBQ01. Next base: position 7,158 of record JAAYBQ010000119.1, on the reverse strand, counting down.
AAAATATTCAGATTCATATTCCATTATTGAAGCATCGTGACCGACAAGTTGAAATATCGGGCCCGAAAAGGGAACAAAGAGGAGCAGCACAAATGCGCCCGCAATGCTGAAGTATATTCCCTGCCATACGGCCCTGCCAGCGCGGTGATTATTACCTGCCCCGTGATACTGGGCAACAAATGTTGTTGTGTAGCTGCATGTGCCCATAAAGATACTCATAATGGTAAAGTTAAGCATCCCTGCCGGAACAACTGCAGCTATGGCTTCGGCAGAGTACCACGAGAGGAACATTCGGTCAACAAACTGCTGAATTGACCATGATGCTGTAGTTATTATGAGGGGCACGGAGAGATTTACAAGTTCCCTGTAACCGCCGGGCCCTTTCCACGGAATTTTTTTCATGCCTGAATATTATCCCCGGGGGAGGTTTTGACAAGTAGATAAATATTGCCTTAATAATTTTATCAGGTTAAAACAGGGCCAGGTCCCGGTTTTATTTAACCGCCTGACGGCTGATGCTCTGCGTCAGGATTTGTACTTATTCCGGCCGATTCAAGATATTCCGAGTAGTTGACCTCGCCTATTGCGTCAAAATTCACTATACTGCAGCCGGTACGGTATACACCGTTTTTTAAAATGGTAATATTCTTAACCTGGCACATAACTGTTGAAGTTCTGTTCCCCGGCAAAAATACCGTAAAAATTACAAGGCTATCCTCCCTGAAATGTTTAATCAGCACCCTGTCTTTAAAAATTATTCCAAGTCCAGTCATTGAAAGATCGGTTATTGCCACCCGGTCGTCGGAGCTTCTGATTATACTTGTGTCATTGGTAAAAAACGTCGAGATGCTCATCCCGTATTTTTTAAGTGACGAAAAATCCTCGTCAGCAAGCGCTTTCGTCCCGTTCACACGCAGGTACCCGAAAGGCATCATGTACCTGTATAGAAAGGGAACAGCAATTTCGGAAATCATCTTCCTGTCTGCCTCGTGTTGCGCGGGATATATATTCTTAATATAATACCTGTACTGCGGATCATCTTCAGTGCGCTGCGTCACGTCCCTTATAAAATATGGTTTTCTTTCCTCCATGAAATATTTCATACGATCATCAAGTTTCTGGTCGCTTATTGAATATATCTTTACCCTGTCATATTTTTTACCGAGCTTCTCCTCAAGGTCATCCTTGAGCGCGAGTATTTTGCGCTTGTTATCTTCAAAATTTTCTTTAAGGGTAAAATCCGAAATAATATTTGATATGTATGCACGGCCGGCATCATTGTTAACCGCAGCATTTACACGATCCTCTTTGCGCGGTATGTTCATAATAAGCATATCAGAAACAGTGCATTTATATTCTTCACCTGTTCGTCCCGTTAGCACAACCCTGGCAATTATCAGTTCATTACCGTTCCTGATATAAAGGCTTATGCTTTCATCGGGTACGGATTGGGAGACAGTAAAAGCAACTCCATCTTCATTAAAAACAAATGATGATGTTTCGATGTTAAGCTCCTTCGTTTTAAGGAATACCTGTCTCCTGATGAAAAGCCTTTTCAGGTAATCGTACATGATATTCCGTTCTCTGATTCTCTTTACTTCAGGGTTCATTCTTACTCCCTTTGCGTTTTACATGATTTATTAATAGTACATATATAATCTTCCGCAGTCAAGATATCCGGTTTTTCTTGACAGAGCCGGGCTCTCAGTATAACCGTACAGAAGGTAAAAAAGATGAGTCTGCGCAAAATAGAATTGCTCGCCCCGGCAAAAAACAGAGAATACGGAATAGCCGCAATCAATTGCGGAGCAGATGCCGTATATATCGGAGCAGGCAGGTTCAGTGCCAGGTCTGCAGCGGGCAACGCTACCGGTGACATTGCCAGACTTGCAGACTACGCGCACAGGTTCAACAGCCGTGTATACGCGGCATTCAACACCATACTTTTTGACCACGAACTTGACGAAGCACGAAAGCTTATTTACGAACTATACAGTGCTGGAGTGGACGCACTCATAATCCAGGACATGGGCATACTCGAGATGGATCTTCCGCCTGTGCCCCTGCACGCAAGCACACAGGCAGAAAACTCCGATCCTGAAAGAATTAAATTTCTTGATGCAGCAGGATTTAAACGTATTGTACTTGCGCGTGAGATGAACATTGATTTGATCCGCGAAATACGGCAGAGAGTCTCATGTGAACTGGAATTCTTTATACACGGCGCGTTATGCGTCAGTTACAGCGGCAACTGCTATTTAAGCGCCGCATCGGGCGGACGCAGTGCCAACCGGGGTGAATGCGCCCAGCCATGCAGAAAGGAATGGACACTTGAAGATAATTCAGGACGGATCATTTCACGGGGCCACCTGCTATCAACTAAAGATCTGAACCACACGCTCAACATACCCGGACTTATAGATGCTGGCATAGACTCACTCAAGATAGAGGGCCGCCTCAAGGACATACACTACGTAAAAAATATTACCGCGCACTACAGGAGGGTTATAGACCGGGCAATTGAAGACAGGCCGGGAATCGGCAGGTCCTCTTCAGGCACAACATTCCCCGGTTTTACGCCGGACCCTGAGCGCACATTCAACAGGGGATATACTCAATATTTTCTTCACGGGAGGAGTGCACCGGTTTCATCTTTCAGATCGCCGAAGTTCACCGGGAAAGAAACAGCGTCAGTCACAGCAGTTGAAGGCAATTCGTTTACCATTGATTCTGACGAGCCGCTGCATAACGGAGACGGGCTGACATTTACCGACACCGCCGGAGTTATAAGAGGAATAAAAGTTAACCGTGTCGAGGGTAACAGAATTTTTCCCCTTGATATGAATTCAATTTATGCCGGAGCACTCCTCTATAGGAACCATGATACAGCCTTTGAAAAAGAACTTGACGCGTCCAGGAACGGACGAAAAATTTTCGTGGATATTGAGCTTGTTGCTGAAGCAGAATCTGTCAACCTGCTTCTTACGGATGAGGATGGATACAGAGTCTCGGTTGACGCGCCCTTATCCGGCGAACATCCGGTTTCATCGACCTCTCCCGAAGAGGGTATTATGCGCCATTTGAAAAAACTTGGCGCGACAATTTTTATGCCGCGAAACATTCTGATAACAGGCGCGCAGAATGTTTACATCAAGCCGTCAATTCTTAATGACATGCGAAGACGCGGAACAGCCATTCTTGAACAGAAGCGTGCCGCTGAATACAGTTACACAAGAAAAGAGTTTGAAAAAACGTCACACCCTTACCCCGTTGATGAACTTGATTTTACCTGCAACGTAAGCAACATCCTTGCCCGCAGGTTCTACGAACGTCATGGAGTTAAAACAATCCAGCCGGCATTTGAGCTGAACCCTTCCGCTATCAATGGCCCGCTCATGAAAACAAAGCTTTGTTTAAAGTATGAAGCCGGCATCTGCCCCGTTTACCACACAAATAGTGCTGCAACCGGCGCTCTATTTCTAACAGACGGAAAAAACAGGTACAGACTTGATTTCAGATGCAGTGATTGCGTCATGCTGGTCTATAAAGCAGATAAAAAATACTAGATTTTTTTTGCTCCACCTCTTTTTTTAATTATTATATATCATGGGGATAACCACATGGACAGAATAGAAATTGAACGCGTAATCAACCGTGCAAGGTTTATATTTTTTGCCTTTTTCATGCTGTCCGGCCTGGCTGCGGTAAAAACCGGTTCAGTCCCTGCTGTCTATATTTCTATTCTTTCAGTAGCCGGATCATACCTGCTGGTTACGCTCGTAAATGCATGGTATATCAGCAAAAGTAATATAACCACCCTGCTTATTTATACAACCACAACGCTTGAAATATTCTTTATCTTTTTTGTAAAGTATTCCTTTCATAACGACCCCTATAATGGCTACGCCATGTCCATAAAGGAACCGTCAACATTCATCCTTTACCTGGTCTTTGCTATTATCTGCGGGCTTCGTTATGATAAAAAGCTTAATATCTATTTCGGCGTGCTTTCCATAGCCAGTTATATTTTACTTATTTTCCTCGGGGTCTCGCATGGCGGAATGGTATTCAGCAAAGACCCCGCAACTGTTTTTGACAACAAAACCCTGCGCATGGCACAGGAGCTCCCTAAAATTATGTTCATGGCAGGAACCAGTTATTTCCTCTACATTATGGCATCATTCACCAATCGCAACGTAAGGCAGCTGGAGCAGGCCAGGACCGAAAGCGATGAAACCCTTCAACGCACCGGAGCAGCAGTTACGGGTATGAATGAACAGATCGGCAGAATATCCTCGTCGTCCAAAAAAATTTCATCAGCGTGCCGTGAAATTTCGGTGCGAAATTCGGAACATGACGGATCAATAAAAGAGATTTCCGAAACCGTGGACCAGTTCACCTCCAGTGTACATTCAAACACCCTGCAGGCTTCTGAATCGAGCAGAACCCTTGCTTCGCTCAATACCGTAATCGCGGGCAAAAAGGTGCTGGCCGAAAACCTTTCAGCTTCAATGAACCGGATATCTGCACACAGCCACGAGATATCCACTATAACAGGCGTTATAAACGATATCAGCTTCCAGACGAATCTGCTTGCGCTTAATGCGGCTATCGAGGCAGCCCGCGCAGGTGATGCAGGCCGCGGCTTTATGGTAGTAGCGTCAGAGGTGAAGAACCTTTCGCAGAAAACAACTGAATCTTCAAAAAGAATCCGTGAAATAATCGAGAGCAACACCGCAGACGTTGATTCCGGCGCCAGCCTGGTTCTTGAAGTGTCGGAATTCTTCGCTGACCTGATTACGGATATGAACGAGATCGTTACGGCAATAACGCGCATATCCGATGAATCGGCGGAACAGATGAACGGAATAAAAACCATAGGACACGCCGTTGAAAACCTGGTGCACACCGGGAGTGTTTTCAGCTCGGCCATAAAGGAACTATCAGGTTCCAGCGACGAACTCAACGGAATTATAAACTCACTTGAACAGCTCGCACGCGACCTCGGGAGAAAATAACATGACAACAAAGGCTTTCCAGGACTACTACCCTGACAACTACTCGCACTGCTACGGATGTGGCAGGTTGAATGAAAATGGTATGCACATAAAGAGCTACTGGGACGGCGAAGATGGAATCTGCCGTTTTACACCGGCAGTTCACCAGAGCGGCGGGTTCCCCGGAAACATCTACGGCGGACTTATAGCATCGCTGATCGACTGCCACTGCGCAGGTACAGCTGCTGCCGCAAAGCACAGGCACGACGGATTTGAACTTGGCGGGAAACCGATACCACGATTTGTCACGGCTTCACTTAAAGTTGATTACCTGAAACCCACACCTGCAGGCGTTGAACTTGAAGTGCGGGCTAAAATAATCGAGATAAAAAACCGGAAGGTTGTACTCTCTGCAACGGTGACAGCTGACGGAGTGGTAACAGCGAAGGGCGAAACTGTGATGGTGCAGATAGCGGAAAACAATTGATCCTTGTACATCTTGATAACTGTATAAGAAATTTCCATTAAGAATCCACTGAAAAATATTTCATAGTTGATTTCAGCGGTTGTAATATAACAGTCTTACTGAGTTTTTCACCAGACTGCTTCATAACATTCCAGGAAGACCACAGTAAACTATCCTATGAATATAACCGGAAGCATAATCGAAGGATTTATAACAGGAGCGGGCCTTATAATAGCAATTGGCGCACAGAACGCCTACGTACTGCGACAGGGCATATTGGGCCAGCATCGTGCGTTACTGGCATGGATATGCTCCCTCAGCGATGCCTTTCTTATTACACTTGGAATTTCAGGGATGGGATTTGTCTTCACCGCACACCCGGCTTTCACAACATGGGCTGCGAACGCTGGCGCGCTCTACCTTTTGTGGTTTGCCTTCAGGTCATTCCGGTCAGCAATTAAAGGCGAAACTATGGATATGAATGACAGCGATGGTCATATCGGACTTAAAAAAACCGTAATAACCATACTTGCGCTAACCTTCCTTAACCCGCATGTTTATCTTGACACTGTGGTCATGCTGGGAGCGTTCGGGGCAGCAAGGCCGCCTGAACTTCGACTGTTCTTCGGACTTGGCGCAGTGGCCGCATCGTTCGCATGGTTCTTTTCGCTTGCATACAGCGGCCGTATACTCGAACCGCTCTTCAGGAAACAGATTGCATGGAGTGTGCTCGATACCTGTATCGGCTTTGTCATGGTATATATAGCGTTCAGGCTCTTCCTGTTCGGTGCAGGTACCAGTTAATGTTAATGATTCAGCAGACTTCCGGTAAATCCGGTTTTCTGCGATGGACTTTAAATGCATATACCAAAAGTATTACTGCGGCAATCAACACGAAGAACGATGCTGAAAAAATATACGGGTGAATCATCGCATAAATCGCAGCAGAGAGCATACTGCTTACGGTAAACCTAAGTGCAGGCCTGCCCGAAATAAAATCAGCGGCAGCAGGCGAGTGCGCGTAGTATTGCCTGATAAAAAATCTCCCTGCTGACGATTTCGACAGAATCCTGTCACGGAAAGACCGCAGGTACTCCACCTGCCACGCCTCGCCTGAACCATAGGCGGCAGTGGCGATAAAGCATTCTTTGCTCGTGCCATTAAGCATATCTATAAAAGCGTCGCGGTCAAATTCAAGCTCCAATGTTTCAGAGCCTTCGGTATAACAGGTGATTCCTCCGCAATAATCATTTGACGCATCGGATAAATCAACACCGTCAACAGCCTCGATGGTATATGTTTTGCCGTTGTAGCTTACATGGTAAGTAGCCATGGCTGAATATTCGCCGTTTGGAACATAACAGGAAGCCGGGACCGGGGCTGTATATATTATACAGTCAGCACCTGTGTCATAATCATCACCTTCGCAAAGCCTGACACTCTGCAATGTAACATCAGTGTCACTTGTAACATTAAAATGCAGATACCCGTTTGACTTGGGCGATTGATCACAGCCGGAAGGAGCCACTTCGCAGTCCTCACCTGTGTCATCATAGCACGAAAACAGAGTTATTGCCATTAATACTATTGCTGTTAGTGTTAACAATTTTTTCAAAATAATTTCTCCTGTCAAAACATCAATGCTGATGAAATATTAATGTGGTGGTCCGGGTACTGCGGTGTTTTAATATATTC
>JAAYBQ010000118.1 GCA_012730035.1 Spirochaetota bacterium | reverse complement strand
TATAAACAGTATCGCTAAAGTTGTTCAATTTGTATTGATCGTAAACTTCTCCCATATGTGTCAATTTTGTAATAAAGTCCTGGGCCCATTTGTTGATATCGTATCGTTTAAGACGGTGCTGAAGTTTTTTAAGACGTGCAATTTTTTCCTCTTTATCCATGGTGAGAGCGGATTTGATTGCTGCTGCTATCTCATCGATGAAGTTTGGGTTGACAACAAGGGCTTCACCCATTTCACGTGCGGCACCTGTTAATTCGCTCAGAATAAGTACCCCTTCAGAGTCATTTTGTGCAGCAACATATTCTTTGGCAACAAGATTCATACCGTCGCGCAACGGTGTAATTACGGCAACATCTGATGCAGCATAGAGAGCTGCAAGTGTATGAAATGGAAGCGATCGGTAGAGGTTTAAAATCGGTGCCCAGCCGAGAGTCCCATGTTTGCCATTGATTCTGCCGATCATTTCATCTGTTTTAACTTTTAACAGCTGATAAGAATCAACGGCTGATCTTGACGGAACTTCAACAAGAATCATTGTTACCTTTTCACGGAATGATGGATTCGTATCCAGGAACATGTCATATGCTTCAAGCCTCTGAACAGTACCTTTGGTATAGTCCAATCTGTCTACAGATAGAATCAACTTCTTGTCACCGATATTTTTACGGATCTCATCGATTTCAAGCTTGATATCCGGGTCATTATTAACTGATGCAAACCGGTCATATTCTATTCCCATAGGAAACACATCAGATTGAATCAGCCTGCATTTATGAATAACACGGTTAAAAATACATTCAAGCCCCAGAAGACGCCGGGTGCAATCAAGAAAATGTCGGATATATTCATATGTGTGAAAACCAACAAGATCCGCACCAAGGAGTCCGTTGAGAAGTTCTTTTCGCCATGGTAAGAGCCGGAACAGTTCCAGTGATGGAAACGGGATGTGAAGAAAAAAACCTATTGAAGCGTCAGGAAGATGATCACGGATAAGCTGGGGGAGCAGCATTAACTGGTAATCGTGAATCCATATCAGGTCACCTTTTTTGTATATCTTAAGAATTGTATCACGAAAAAGCTTGTTAACTTTAGAGTAGTATCTCCAGTTGACAAGTTCGTAGGTGACAATTTGTGGAAAGTAGTGAAAGAGCGGCCAGATTGTTTTGTTTGAGAAGCCATAATAGAAGTGATCTACTTCCGATGACTGTAACATTACCGGTACACATTGATTTTCAAACAGGTAATCGCTCACCTGAGCGGTATCGGCTTCCGTAAGTTTTTCCTTGACAATCCCAGGCCAGCCTATCCATTGACATTCGTATGAACGGTAAAAGGAATCCAGACCGGTTGCAAGGCCACCGCTGCTTTTTGAAAACTGAAGCCGTTGTTTTTTTTTGTCAACTGTAACAGGTAATCGATTGGAAACAATAAGTAATCGTTTCATTATGTATCCTTTCCAATTGTGTACAGCCGGAGGAGCAGGAAGTAAGATGGAATGTACTGATAAAATAATTAATGAACATCTATCATGCAAATCGGAATTATCTCAATTAGATATATATAATTTATATATCAAATTGATCAGATGCTCTTTGGTGTATAGATTTACTGAAAACCAGAAAGGATGTAAGGCTTCGTTTTCGAATCGATATTATTGATTTTTCGCAGAATTTATTTCACAAGAAAAGAACTGTCCTGGGCAATGTTTTACAGCAGTTTAT
>JAAYBQ010000117.1 GCA_012730035.1 Spirochaetota bacterium | reverse complement strand
TTTCGCGCTACTCGCTCAGGTGCTCTTTGCTCTTCTTGTCTTTGTCATCTGTAATATACTTCTTATCAGGGCTGATGATTTCAAGACATTGAATACTTCGCAGGATTACATACTTATTCCGATTACAGTCAGATTTATACGAATAACCGGTGAGATCACTGGAGTTTTTTACGCGTTTATTGGAATATTTACCGGGATCGCGATATGGACAGTCGGGCCCATGATGCGTTCCCTCTCTTCAACAATACCCGGCATGGATTTATTCTCAGGTAATACCGGGATAGCAGGGGGATTCATTGCAATAATAGGCGGGCCTCTATTCGGTTTTATGATGCTCTGCCTTCAGTACCTTATTGCCGAAATTCTGCAGATGCTGGCTGATTATTTCAGAAATACAAGAAGGTAAATGTAATATTTTTTTAAAGCAGAATATCTGCCTGTGAATGCGCGGATATTCTGCTTCAGTAATATCCCGCGCCGGGGCCCCCTCGTTGCCGTGGATTATTCCGGATTTAGATGAAAGGGGTTATTGAAAAGATAGCTGAAATCCGTTTAAAGGAACATCCTGTTGCTGCTGCAGCGAAAGTTTATCTTGAATTTGTTTTTCAGTGAATAGAGTATTTTATAATACAAAATAGTTAAGCATTAACGCTGAGTTTTATTTCTGCCGGATTTTATCCTGCGTGATAAATAGATTTTTTTCTTTAAATATTCGGGAAATCAACTTTAAAACTGATTAATTTATCTTCATAAGCGGGGTACAGGCATGAGTGATATAATAACTGACATTATTCTTAAAGCTGCTGAAAAGGCAAGGCATGAGACATCAAATGAACCGGAACCAAAAGTGGTCGGGCCTGCTGAATGGCCAGTCAATTGCACGGTCGGGCCGGGCCTTGAAGGGGCTATTGCGTGTGAGAGCAAGGTGGGTTCTGTAAACGGTTCAAAGGGGTGGCTTATTTACAGGGGTTATGATATATTTGATCTTTGCGCGCATTCAAATTTTGAAGAGGTTACTTATCTTCTGCTGCATGGTGAGCTCCCTTCAAAGAAACAGTTCGAGGAATATAACAGCAGGCTTGTTAAATACAGGCACCTGAATAAAAGCCTCAGGCTTCTGGTGGGGTTCCCGGTTGAGAATATGAGCGCGATGTCGGCGCTGCGTCTTGGTACCAATATGATGAGGCAGGAGTTCACATTTCTTGATGCCGATAATGATCCCGCTGCCAGGGGAGAGGCTATAGCCTCGGATGATGATTCAATAGCTATGGAGACTCAGCCCGCGGGCGGCAAGAGTGCTACCTATGAATTCGGGGTCCGGAAGAAATTTAAAAATAGCGGGCGTTCCAGAAAGAAAAATGAAAAAAGAACAGATGACGGCAGCAGTATAGATACATGCTATCATCTGATATCGGGTGTTGCTACAATTACGGCTGCTATTTCAAGACTGCATAATGGGCGTATACCTTTTGAACCCGATGATAAGCTTAGCCATGCCGGTAATCTGCTTTACATGATGACCGGTAAAAAACCTGATCCGGTCGCAGAGAGGATTATGGATGTTGCCCTGATACTTCATGCTTATCACGGAATGAATGCCAGCACTTTCGCCTCTATGGTTGTTGCATCCACCCTTTCTGATTTCTATTTTTCAGTTGGAGCAGGGATTGGCGCCCTGAACGGCCCGCTGCACGGGGGAGCGAACGAAGAAGTTATAAAGATGCTCCGTGAAATAGGCAGCCCGGATAATGTTGAACAATGGGTGGCTAAAACAATTGCGGCGAAGAAAAAAATTACCGGCTTCGGCCACAGGGTCTACAAGGCTTATGACCCGAGGGCAAGAATACTTGAACCTCTGGCGGAATATCTGGCAGGTGAATATCCCGATGTGAAAAATGAATTCCTTACGGCAAAAAAATTAGAAGATGAAGTGCTTGATAAAATGGGGCGTGAAAGAAAGATATTCCCAAATGTCGATTTTTATTCAGGGATTGTTTACAGCGCTCTTGGAATAAACAGTGAAATGTTTACACCGATATTCGCGGTGAGCAGGGTTTCAGGCTGGGCGGCAAGGGTTCTTGAGTATCAGCATAATAACCGCATATTCAGGCCGCGCGCGCTTTATACCGGAGATTTTAATAAGCAGTATATCCCTCCCTACATGAGGTAGCATTTATTGAATCTGCAGTATTATTTTTAATAATTCGCGCGCCGATTCCTCCGGGCCTTTTCTTTCAAACCCGGGTATGCCGAGCCTTGTGCGCATCTGCCCCACAAATATTTTCTTCGAGAAAAATTCGCTGAAGTACTGTTCAGCAATTGTATCATACAGATCCATATACTGAAGGGGCCCGAAGATATTCGCGAAGTAGGTTCCGGTTATGCCGGTCGCGGATGTTGTGCCTTTACTCATTACTTTGCCTTCTCTGAAAACTGAAATTGCCTCTTCGGGATTATTGAATTTTTCCAGAAGAGGTTTATCATCAGAGATCTGTTCGTAATTATTCGCGTATAGTACAAAGTCTATTTTATGGCCTTTCATTATTGTTTTATATGTAGTGACAGGGAGTATGATTCTTGCGTTTGTCTGGCCCGCGCTCATTATGACTGCTGTATCGAGTCTTTTAAATGCGTAGCCCGGCATCAGGTCATCAAGCCTTAAAAACGCGCCGATTTCCGTGCCGTAAGCCATAATATTTTTTTTATCAGTTATTTCAATCGTACCCATATCGTCTGCTATTATAATAATATCCTGTATGTATTCATCGCCCGTATATCGCAGGGCTTCAAGAGTTTCAGATTTTCCGGCGCCTGAATCACCCATGAGAAGTATGTTCGCCTCTTTGCCGCCTTTAAGTATAATCCTCACGAATGCGCCATGAAAAGGCATTCTTCCCGTTTTCATCATTTTAATATTGTGGAGCGTAAGTATCATCTTTTTAAGATATCCGAAGTATCCGAACTCATCCCGTCCCGGAATTGCTCCCGCAAGAATGTCATTTTCATTATCTTCGTAAAATACAGTGGGGAATACTCCAAGGCCGTCAAGGGCTGTGCCTTCCACTCCGTAAGCGTACACTGCATCAGGTTTTTTTGTCAGATCATCTTCATCGGCCAGTTCAAAAAGATTACACAGAGACATGCCGTGATCAATAAAGAGTTTATGAAAATAGACAAATATAAGCAGCGGACCTACCTTCGCGGGATAGCAGAGCCAGTCATCAGTCTTTATGTTAAATAGTGTAAAGGGATTAACATCAATCTTTTCAAAAGATCCGGTTCGTTTATTCATCGCGGGGTTAAGTATTAACGGGGGGGCTAAAATTATTTTTCTTATAACAGGAACGCTGCTGAATTTTCTGTAAGGTCCGAAATCCATAAGGCCATCATAATTTTTTGTAATGGCGGTAATGTCAACACCTGCCCTTGTCTGCCTGTATGTCTGGGGCTCCTCTTCGGCAAGGTTCTCTTTTATATCCCTGTATGTATTTTTAATAACATTATTCAGCCTTTCAACGGTATCATCTATTATACTTCTTGTCCTGATTTTGTTAAAGTTTCTTGATGTTCTGTAGATAAGGAACCTGTCGTAAGATATCCAGAAATAATAGAGCTTATCAAGTAATTCAAGAAATAGCTCTCTGTCTTTAAGCAGGGTTTCCGAGCCTTTTACAACTCCTGGTATTTTTTCACTTTTCAGCTTCGCAAGAAAACGGAAGGTTTCGATGAGCAGCTTTATCTGTTCTTCTGTAATCGTCTTTATGCGGGATGAATCTTTATTGCTGACTGCATCCCTTATCTTTTCAGGAATGAAGTTTGTTATTTTATCAAGCAGGCCGGAAGTGTCAGTATTGAATATCTCCAGGAGAATCGATTGTCTGGCAATGAGCTTATCAATGAATATTTTTATTATTTCTTTAAATACTTCGCTGTCAAATAATTCATCAGATGTCTGACATATAGGCCTGTCCAGTGTAAGAATGGCTTTGTTTCCCAATATTTCCATATTGATATCCCCTGGTATTTATTAATCTATCTTATAAATTTAAACATGATTGCCCGGGAAATCAAATTTTGCATAGACTTGCAGCTTAAAAGCTTCAGCACTGGCGGAAAAACCCTGCCTCTGCGTGCCCGGTATGCCGTGTTGAAGGATGTTTGTGGAATAAAAGGCACTATTCCTCCCGCCGCCAAAGGCGGCGGTAGAAATTAAACTGCAATATAACATTAAAAAATATTTTCAGGAATGACTATTGGCAAAAAAATACTTATTTATTAAGTAAAGTGGAATTATGTTTCATTGAATGGATTAAATGGAGGTCTCATGTCATTCAGGATAAGAGGTGTTCATGATGATTTTCTGCCGGTTAACCGGAGAGCGATTGAGCAGATACTTGCAATTACAAAAGCTGAAATTGCTGACATGACCGTAGAGGCCCTTGATAAAATCAGTGCATTGTTTAAATGCCCTGTCATAAACAGAATGATGCACTATTTCTTTGTGGCAGAAAACAATCATGGCGAAATACTCGGCTTTGCCCAGATGTCATATTCCCTGGACATAAAATTCTGCTTCCTTGACCTTATCGCAAATAATCCGGACAGAAGAACAGGGGGTATAGGGGAAGCCCTTTACAACAGGGTCAGGGAGGAGGCCAGGTTCCTGGATGCCACCGGGCTCTTTCTGGAATGTATGTCCGATAACCCTGAATTATTGAGTGACATCTCTCTGATTAAACAGAACAGGGCAAGGCTCAGGTTTTACGAAAGGCTCGGGGCAAGACCCCTGTTAAATCCGGCTTTTGAAAAACACTGCAGAGACTATTTCGGGAATCCCTATTTTCTGCTCTTTGATAATCTCGGCAGTGACAGACTTATGACCGTGGATGAATTAAAAAAAGTATTCACTGCAGTTCTTAAAAGAAAACATCTGCTTGATCCCGCTGATAAAAGAATAAACGGGATTCTTCTTTCCCTGAAAGGTGATACCCTCTTTGCCAGGCCTGAAGTTTATTCAAAAAAAGAACCGGTTTACAAATTTTTTAATGTGCCCTATGACAGGAAGATATCTCTGCTTTTTAATGAGGGACATGAAATACATCACATTAAAGAAAAGGGGTACATTGAAACCCCCGTAAGGATTAAATCTATACTTAAAAAAATCGAAAAGAGTGAAATTTTCATAAAACAAAAATCACGGCATTATGCTGAAAGCTATATAACGGCGGTGCATGACCGGGCTTTTGTAAATTATTTTAAAAGGGCATCAGCTTCAGTCCCGCCGGGAGTATCGCTTTATCCTGATACATTCCCCATAAGGAAAAAGGTGAGGCCCCCTAAAAAGCTGGTAACGCGTGCGGGGTATTACTGCATCGACATATACAGCCCGGTGAACAGAAATTCCTATATCGCTGCGCGAAGTGCGGTTAATTGCGCGCTTACCGGTGCCGACCTTCTGCTTGATGGGGCGGTCATGGCGTACGCACTTGTGAGGCCGCCGGGACATCATGCTGAAAGAAGCGCATTCGGAGGTTTCTGCTACTTTAATTCAGCGGCTATTGCGGCAAATTACCTCAGCAGTTACGGAAAAATCGCCATACTCGATCTTGATTGTCATCACGGTAACGGGCAGCAGGACATATTCTACAGCAGGTGTGATGTGCTTACAGTATCGATTCACGCTGACCCTGATTATGAATACCCCTATTTCAGCGGACATGAAGATGAAACCGGGGAGGGGGAAGGCTCAGGATATAATATAAACTATCCTTTGCCGGAAAAGACCGGCGGTGACAGATATTTTCATACTCTGAAAAAAGCGATTATGGCCATATCTGCGTTTAATCCCGATTTTATTATAATTCCACTTGGATTTGATACTTCCAAAGGTGACCCGTCAGGCAAGTGGTCCCTTGTAAAAGAGGATTTTTTTAATAACGGAAAACTTGTTGGCTCTCTTAAAAGACGCACACTTGTAGTCCAGGAGGGGGGATATGACAGCAGGGTGCTTGGAATAAATGCGTTGAGCTTTTTCCAGGGGCTCTTTTCAGGGATGTATGAAAGAGCAAAATAGACTGTAGAGAAATTATCTGTCTTTGCGGTAATCTATTATTCCTTTTAATATATATCCCGTAATAAAACCGGCTATAAGCATTATAAGGATAATCAGTATAAGCGGTGCGTTTATATCAGTGACAAGTAGATCAATCGTAACAGTGTGAAAGTTTGACATTGATATAACTGTCACCAGCAGGACTATTGCTGCGGTTATAATAGTTTTTATTCTGCTCATAAATCACCCTCCTGCGGTTTAATATATTTTTCTTTTTGAAAAATTTGAACCTATAACATTAAATGTATTTTCAATGATGAATATTGCATTTTCATCATTTGAGAATACTATCTCTTCAAGGGGTTTAAGCATAATATTATTTGTGATGGCCATTATAATATTTCTTTCCTTTTCAGGATAGGCGCTGTTGCCCTTTATAAAAGTAGCCCCCAGTTTGAGTTTGTCAAGCATATCCGCCGCAATTTTTTTGTTATTGTCCGAGATTATCATGACAATTTTTCTCTGGCTGAAAAGGGCCAGCGTATATTCCAGAACATACGAGAGAATAAAAACGAGTATAAGAGAAGCAATGATTAAATCAATCTCAAGGACAAACGCTGACATTGCAAAAAGTGCCAGGTTGAAAACAAAGTATACTTTACCTATGCCGATATTATATTTCTGGTTCAATATAATGGCAATAACATCAAGTCCGCCGTTTGAGCCTAATGACCTTAGAACTATTCCACTGCCGAGCCCGCAGATAATACCTGCGAGTATTGCGGCATAAAGCTGGTCCTTTACTGCAAAATCAACGGTAATTATTTCATAAGACGCTGCAGCAACAAACATGGCGTAGAAACTGTAAAGAACAAATCGTCTGCTCAGCAGCAGCCAGCCTATTATGAAAAGCGGTATGTTAAACAGAAAATACCATATACCGGCAGATACGGAGGGGATTATATAATAGCAGAGCACGCCAAGGCCGAAAAGGCCGGCTGGTATAAAACCATGATGGATAATTATACCCTTTACACCAATAGAGAAAATAATTGATCCTGAAGTGATAAGAAGGAGATTCCATAATAAGCCGTATTTACGTTTTTCAAAAGTCATTACAGTACCTTTGCATTCTTAATTATTCAGGGGACTCTATAGGTCTGTTAAACGATCAGCACACTCCCGTTCCGGGCGGGGGCCTTCACAGGGGAAGGCTCCGCAGCAGCGTAAAGACTGAATCAGATTTTTTGAATTGAACAGATCCCCCCTTTAAGGTATGACGCCAGGTTTAATAATTCAATCATTAACTGCTATCTTATAACCAGGCTTTAAGGTAAATTATTAAGTTATTTACCGGTGCGGAATCTCTGCAAACCGTAAGCGCAGCACAACCATTTCGGGCCTGCCGCTGGTCCTTACGGGCGGGCCCCATGTGCCGTAACCGTTCGAAACATAGACGTGTGTTTTGCCAACAAGCGCGTAGCTGTATGCCACGTCATATATACGGTCGGTTATAAAGTTAAGGGGCCACATCTGGCCGTTGTGCGTATGGCCCGAAAGGTGAAGGTCTATGCCGCAGTCTGCCGATTCCTGTATGTTAAAGGGCTGGTGGTCCATTACTATTACCGGGAGTGCCATGTTGACGGTGTCAACGATCCTTCCAAGGTCGCTCCTGGTGCGGCCTGCGAATCGTCCGCTGCTCCTGTCCTCGCGGCCTATTATAACAAGCCCGTCAACTGTTACAGCCTCGTCCCGAAGTACGCGTATGCCGTGTTTTTTCATGTATGCAACAGCCTCTTCGGCTCCGCCGATGTATTCGTGGTTACCTGTTACCGCGAATACTCCGTAGCGGGATTTTATCGATTCAATAAGTCCACCCATGTTGTCCTGTATTACGGGCTTAAGGTTTTCGTCAAAAAAGTCCCCGGGAAAGAGTACGATGTCAGGTGAGTATTCATTGATCGAGTTAACAAGCCGTTCCATCTGTTTGCGTGTAACGATATTACCCAGGTGTATGTCAGACACCATTATTATATCAAGGTAGGGGTCTCCTGTTTTGGGCTTGTCTATGTACAGGTCGACTGTTTTTGTGCGCGGGTGTGCCGCTATGTACGATCCTGCAGCTGTTATGCATAGTGAAAGCGCAGCGACCAGGGCCATTAACTTTTGCGGTATGTGCGCGGCCCTGAGCGATTCCGCCGGTGGAAGAAAATTAAAGAAGAAGTCTGCGGCGCGGACTATGTCAATGCATGCTATAAGCAGTATGCAGTAGAGCAGGAACGAGAGCCAGTATGCGCCGGTAAGTGAAAGCACCCTGTTGCCGCAGGTTATTCCGCTCTTTTCGGTGAATTCTGCCAGTATGAATGACAGCGCGAGAAAGATGAAGAGCGCGACGTACGCGCGGCGTATAAGGGGGCTTTCAGGCAGCGCCCTGTATCCCCTTATGAATACGTAAAAGTTCCCCGCGCCGTATATCGTGAGCGCAACTGTGAAGAATACTATAAAGTTTGCAAGTCTCACATGCCGCTCCCCAGTTCTATGTTTTCATG
>JAAYBQ010000116.1 GCA_012730035.1 Spirochaetota bacterium | reverse complement strand
CCGGGAATAAATAATACTGCTGCCGGGTACTCGCTGAGGCATAAAACAGATGCATCTTTCCGGCAGGTGCTTTACGTTTATCTAGATAATATTTTTATACAAGTCCAGTCAAACTATTTATGCAGTTTTTTTCTTTTCGATTTTTTCAAGCACCGAGGAGAGGTCAGCAGAAGTATAGGGCTTCATAATTACGGCAGACGCACCGGAATTTAATACTTCATACTCAGTCTCTTCGGTGCATAGACCTGAACAAAGTATAATTTCAAGGCCGGGATTTATCTTCTTAAGCATACCGAAAAGTTCAAGGCCGCTTATCTTCGGCATTATCAGATCAATAATGGCAAGTGAGATTTTTTCCTTATCCCTGTTATATAAGTCCAGGGCTTCCATTCCGTCAGATGCGCTTATCACTTCGTATGACATACTCCTCAGCAGATTGGCCCCGGAGAGAAGAACCAGTTCCTCATCATCAACAAAAAGTATGCATCCCTTTTTTGCGCTCTTCAAATTTAAAGCCCCCGGATATAAAATCAACAATCTCTTAAAAAAAGCGGAAAACTCTCTGACATACATAAAAAATCGGCGTTTACCACTGCTTCAGTTTTTTATCAACTGAGAATACAGTTGATGGCGGATCCAACCCGCGAAGCAGGTTCTTTAAAATTCCAGGAAGAACTTTTAAGAAATGCTCACAAGAACTGTACATTTATAAATTAATATAATGAATTGACTCAATAAAAACAAATATTTCAGCCAAAAGGTGCAGGGATTTTATTTTTCCAGCATATATAACATTATTCTGTTTACGTAACCCTCTCTGTCAGGATTGATTATAAAACCAGTCCTTTCGTATTCAGCCCTGAGGTTCAGCATATAGACATTGTACCTGTACGTTATATTCAGGAACCTCTTTTCAATTTCTGTTATGTGAGTTTTTGGTGTAACTGGTAATGTATTAATTGTTATCCTGCCCGGGAACAGGCCTTTTATATCAATAAGATCAGACCTGAATCCTGAAGGATCGGAACCTGTTATTACTGTTAGCCTTTTTTTATCATCATCAAGAGTTATACCATACTTTTCCCAGTACCAGTACTTGAACGAATCTTCCACGTTTACAACAGAGTCCGGAGGACCTATAATTTCGCTTATATCCTTTTCACTGAAAGGAAAAAATACCTTTTTACCATTTCCGGAAAGAATAATCGTATCCTTATTAATTATCAGCTCAATGTCTGAAGAAATGGCCCTGGCCCTGTTTTTCCTGATCTCTTTAAGTAAATCTTCATCGGCTATACCTGGAAAAAGATAATCAAGTATCGACGCATTCTGACAAGCAGCGTCATTTCTTTTTCCGTTATTAGGAAGTTCACATGCTTTTTTCTGACAAATATATGACCTGCAAAAATTTCTCAGCTCATAAAAGCACAAACCAAGACCATGATATGCAATACTGCTCTCTTTATTAAGAGACAGAACATTTTCAAATCCCTCAATAGCCTTAAAATACTGTTTGTTTTCGTAATAGATTACCGCAAGGTTATAATGCGCTGCCGGATTACCGGGGTATAAAGCTATGGATGTCCTGTATGATTCAATCGCATTTTTAATGTCGCCTGAATCTGAATAATCAATTCCCCTGTTATAAAAATAATCAGCCTTTTCACGATCAGTTTCAGCCGATAGATTATAACTTAAATTATACCCTGAAAAAACCATTATTAGTATTAGACAGGCTGGCAGTTTAAAATAATGATTTAATATACTCATTAGTAACCCCTTTTATTATTCCCGGATATCCAACCCGCTCATTTTTTAAGAGAAAACCGGGTAATATATATGACATAGCCGGTACAGTTTTTAAAAACGGATGCATTGAAAACACTATTTTACAAGTAATTATTCTTAAAAATACTTATCAGTACAATAAACCTTTTATAATTTTCCCCGCCTCCTTCGCGGCATGGGCAATTGATAACTGCAAAATGGTTCCGGAATTAACTCTGCAATTTTACTGAAAATACTTACTGTTATTTAAAATAATTCTCTTTATTTTCAAAATTGTGATTATGGTTAAATAAACAACAAGGGGGATTACGAAATGAAGAAGTTTATATTATCGAGCCTTTCTTTAATCATATTAATTGCAACCGTTAATACAGCCTTTTCAATACTGGACATGGGACTGGGGACTTTCAGTTTAACAGAAATAAAAGCGTCATCATATCTTGCAGAAAAGGGTAAACCTGATAACTATTATTCAGCTGCTATGGCATTCGATAAGAAACCTGAAACAGCATGGTGCCGGGGAAAAGATGACAAAGAAAAAAACACCTGCATCGAGGCCAGGTTCAAACCATTTTATACTGACTCAATATATATTCTGAACGGTTATGGCTCAAACAAATCGCTCTATTACGCCAACAACCGGATAAAGGAATATGAGGTAACCGTAACCTTTAAGGACGGTACAACCATGGTGAAAAAGGGTAAACTATCCGACAACAAGTGTCTCCCGGCATACAACGCTGACCCTGAAAGTAATTACAAGTGCAGATGGAGTGCTGACCCGGATTATGAACTTCACCCTGATAAACTTGTTGATTTCGGCCAGGGTAAACCAAAATGCGTCACCGGTCTCAAGCTTAAAATAATCAGTGTATATCCGGGTAAAAAACATAATGATACCTGTATCGCCGAAATCGCGCCTTTTTTTAATGCCGGGTGGCGATATGATGATGATAATTATATTGAAAACTGCAGGGCCTGTTGTGATGACTGCTGCGCAATAGAATAATTTCGTTCTTTTACTGCCAACTTACTGCAAACCCGACAGATCACTTTTCCAGATAGAGGATCTGTCGGGAATGATCACTTAAACATTTCCGGTCTTATTATACTGTAATATACTATCTCATATCTAACCACTTACTGAACAACCAGGCATGTTAAAGAAGTGCAATGGCAATACAACAGCCGCCCCCCCCTTCTTCAACAGCAATACCGCGAGGTACGTTATTCCGCCTCAACCAGCCAAAAAAATTCAAATACTACCACGTTTAAATCCGGGAGATTCTTTTTTCAGGAAATTTTTAATGTGGAACCTGTTTAAAATTTACCAAACAGATCCAGGTCTTAGCCGGGATGTAGCCCATAAAAAACCATTACGGTAAAAGTTACTTACTGTTGATTATCCCCTTATCCGCATGTATCATTTTATTATTAGTACGGGACTTTTGGCGTACATCTCCAATTTCCGGCTACAAAAACTGCGTCATAGGAGAAGATTATGAAAGTATTAAAAAAATTTTTTACCGTATTGGGCATTGTATTTATAGTGCTGGTAGCAGTCTATTTTTTGTTTCCCGGTTTCGTAATAAGTTCATCAGCGACGTTCGCTCGAATCTCAGCAGGGCTTGACCGCAATAAGGTTAGTGCCGCGGATCACAACTGGGTCTATTATGACGGCGGCAACGGCGAGGCTATTGTTTTTATCCATGGTTTCGGATTGAACAAGGATATGTGGGGCAGTACCCTTGCAGCCTTTACTGACAGGTACAGGGTCATTGCTCCAGATATTGCAGGTTTCGGCGAGACCGGCTACGACGAAGCCCTTGATTACGGACTTAACAGCCACGCTGACAGGCTGGATCAATTCATCCGGGCTATCGGACTGGAATCTTTTCACCTGGCAGGACATTCACTGGGCGGAGGTATTGCCATATTATATGCTTCAAGGCATCCGGAAAAGATCAGGAGCCTTACACTTATGAATCCTTTCGGTGTCAAATCTTCCGTAATGAGCGATTACCAGAAAGCCTTTGACAGGGGCGAAAATCCACTCCTTTTTAAAACTGCCGAAGGATATGACCTGACCATGTCATATTGCATGTATAAACCGATGAATATGCCGTCGCATTTTAAAACTTACCTGGCAAAGGAGAGTGAAAAATCGTATCAGTTTTATTCAAATGCAGTTAAAAATGAGATCGATACAATGGGCTGGGATATGCTGCGCAAAAATCTTCGTTCCATAAAATCACCCACCCTTATAATATTTGGTGATAAGGACAGGGTATTTGACGTGACCTGCGCCGATATTTTCAAAAAGGAGATTAGCAATTCCAGGGTCTCAATAATAAAGGATGCCGGACATCTGGTTTACATGGATCAGCCCGAAGAAACGATTAAGGCAATGGATGAATTTTTATCAGACACCAGGCGATGAGTACGTCAGAATTTGAACTTTAATACGGGATATGCTTTACCGCAGGCTTATTGTGCAGCTTCCATTATCTTCAGACGGGCGCTTCCATGGAACGCGTATGAACATTTTGCCTGCAAGGTTAAAGAAGTCCATGAGCCTGACAATTTTTATAATGTCCCCTCTTTCGCGCGGGGTGTGAGTGTTTTCAAACAAAACGATGTTATTCCAATGAACCGGCAAGCCACCGGCGAAAACCCACTCCCTGGCGAAGACCAGGGCAAGCCATTCCTTTTCAGGAAAATTTTCTTTTTTGAGCGTGACCAGGTTTTCGATCTCTTCTGCGGTAAGCCCAAGCCGACGGCCTGAGGCTGAATGAACGTTAATTCAACCGCCGCACATGTTTGACATGGACACAACCAGCAGAAGCTTTTCGCGGAACACCTGGTCTGTCCTGCGCAAAACCCCTATAATAAAGGGGCCCCTTAACAATGACAGGAATTTGAGAAAGAGCCTCTTTAAAGACCCGTGATTAATTTTTTCAACGTAGCTCATAGCAGCATTAGTACCTATTCACGATTTACATGTATAATGTTTTTTTATCCGGAAGATGTTTCTCATGTTATGCAAATTCACTGCTTAAGGTCAGGGACTCATCAAGCCTGACTGGAGATGATAAACATCATACCGTCTGCTTTTATAACTTTATAATTTTTCATACAAACTCCGAATTTTCACTCAGTGTATAGTTCAACGCATCAGTGTTGATAAATTAAAAATTTGCGGCGTTAATATTAAAGCAGGCTTCCCCGTCAATGTGACTCTCAAAAATCAGTAAACGGTCTCAAATACCCGATACGGAAAGGGCCCTCGGTGCGGCCCGCACCTATCTTGCACGATCCGAATAGAACTGTATTTCGAACATCACACCCTGGTCCGCTGCATACTGCAGTTCATACGGACCGTAGTTGTAAAAATAAAATATTTTCAGGAAAGAGACACCGTCGTCAAACAGATAGTTGAAGCCGGCGGTGCATCCAAAACTCTTCGAATCGGGTTTGTACTCGATACCCGCGGCGTAATGTTTCGCGAAAATCCCTTCGGCCGCAACAGAATACCCGTCCCATTCCCGGTTCAGATCGTCGTACACACCGTGTGTATCGAAATTGAAATCAAAATTTTCTGATTCATACAACCCCATGCGGCGCAACGACATAGAGCTGATGTGAATATTGCTGTACACAAGACCAATCCTGCGGTAATAATCAACCCCGGCGAAATCGAACACCGAGGCCCCAACAAGTCCCACATTGTCCCTTTCCTTAAAATCTGAAAAAGCGTTCTTCACAATGCTTTTTAAACGCAGCACATTGAAGAATTTGTAATAACCGAACCAGTCGAAGGTCACTTTTCCGTAATCGTTGGTAAGCACATCGGTGCCGGTAAAGGGCGAGTAAGCGTAATAGCGCTCGTCCGAAGATGTTCCCGCCGGATACTTAAGCCAGAGCATCTCAGCTATTATGCCGAAATGTCCGCCGAAATATTTCGAATCGAACCCGAGGCCGACTCCCA
Source organism: Spirochaetota bacterium (assembly GCA_012730035.1). Classification (GTDB taxonomy): domain Bacteria; phylum Spirochaetota; class UBA4802; order UBA4802; family UBA5550; genus JAAYBQ01. Next base: position 797 of record JAAYBQ010000116.1, on the reverse strand, counting down.
TGTCAAGGCGCGAGAAAAGGACACCAGCGACTTTCGCAGTGCTGCTGCACAACACGGCGCCTGAAGTAAAACCCTCCCCGGTGTTGGAACCTTCCATATACCTGAAGTCTGTTGACCAGGTGCCCGATTTCTCATCATAAAATTCCCCGATTACTCCCGAATGGATGTAACCGCTTTTGCCGCCAAAGAGAACCGGCAGAATAAGGTTCGTGTACATGTAGTTCATGCGGGCCAAAGGAAACTGTTTCACCGTTGTGATTTCCGGCTGAGCGGCATCGGCGCCATGAACAGTTTTTACCGGCAGAACCATAATTGTGAAAAACACAAAAGCTGAGTAAAGAATCACAAGCGTCAGTGAGCGTATTTTGTCCATGGCTGTATCATCCTGTTTTGATAAAATACCTGAAATCAGGATTCCCGCAAAGTCAATCTGAATTTCTGTTTTTTTAAAACACGCGAACGATTTAGCGAAAAAACAGAGAGTACCGTAGCAGGTTACGGGAAAATATTTTTACCCTGACTTTAAGTCCTGGTAATGGCGCTGCAAATTAAAATTTTTCACGGTTAGATCGACTGCATCTGCCGCATAAAAAAACAAAGGTGTTTTCAAAGATCATTATGACGCGCTATACATTGTATACGCCATGAATTTCAAAAAAGTAAAAAAATTTTTTAATTTTTAAATTTTTTTTGATTACGGGTCTTGAATTGCCGTGGTTCAACAATATATCCGGCTACGGGTTATATTCGTAATGAATTCGTGATGGCTTCGACGCCGTTTCTTATAACATGTGTTT
>JAAYBQ010000115.1 GCA_012730035.1 Spirochaetota bacterium | reverse complement strand
TCCTGCCGGAAAAAATTCTTTTTAATATAATTATAAATGTTTAAATTACATGCGGCTACCTGAACCGGGATATTTTAAAATTAGACCCCGGAACCCGTGACAAGGTTCCGTTATTCTGATTTTTTTTTAAATATCTGAAAAAAAAGAGGAGTTTTAACGATATGAAGATTCCACAGTTGCGCCCTGCACGCTATTCATCTGCCACCGCGCTCCCCGCCTCTGACTTTTTAAGGAGCACTACCAGTTCGGAAATACTTCCCGAAAGTTCCCGGGTCGAAGCCGAAAGTTCTTCAGCTGTGGCCGCGTTCCCCTGGGTAAAATGATTTATCTCGTCAAGGGATTTCGAAAGTTCATTCGTAGACTCAGCCTGTTCCTTCATGGCGTCTGCGATATTAAGCGAGAGTACATTTACATTATCAACGTCTTTGTTGATACTTTCGCTGAGCTCGTTCTGGTGCACCGCAGCCTGGTTCATTTCGCGGCTTAGCACGCTCGATTTTTCAAGGGTTACGTTTATGCTTCGGATGTGGCCGTAAAGTATGTTAAACAGTTCGTAGCTGCTGTTTATGCTCGCGCCCGTACCGCTTATAAGCTTGGATATCTCCTTGGCCGACTCGGTGCTGCTGTCTGCCAGTTTTGATATTTCGTCAGCGACAACGGCAAATCCGCGCCCTGCCTCTCCGGCCCTTGCGGATTCAATCGAGGCGTTCAGCGCGAGCAGGCTTGTCTTGTCGGCAATGTCGGTTATAAGGTCTGTAATCTCGCGGATCTTTTCGGCGTTTCCGTGGATCTCTTTCATACTGTCCAGTACCCTTGTTGATACGCGGTCAGCCTCGGAGCCCTGTTTCATGGCAGTAACAGCCTCGTTCATAATTTCGGCAGCCTTTGCAGAAAGGTTCGATATGAGCGTATTAAGCGACTCCATGGATTTCTCTATGCGAGCGATTTCGCCTGCCTGAACCTTTGCCTTTGATGAAACATCATCAACGGCAGCGGCAATCTCCTCCATGCCCGAAGTCGCCTCTTCTATAAGCGCAGCCTGGTTCTGCGAGCTATCTGTAAGGTGCCCGGCAGTGGACGAATAGCTCCTCGATGCCATATCCAGTTTATGTATTGCGCTTTTTATTCCGTCAAGAAGACTGGTAATCAGTCCCAGCTGGTTCTGGTTAACCGAGAGCTCCTCCTTGTGCCTCTGGTTCGAATCCCCCGTAAGAGCTATGTTTATATACGAGACTATGCCTATTATCAGAAGCGTCGGTGTACTGTTCGCAAGGCTGATGCTCGCGATCTCGAGCGCCTCGCCGCTTATGTACGGTTTGACCATAAGGTAAACCGCGATGTTGCAGACCATAAAGAGTATTGTAACCATCGGTACATATTTTTTTTCGCCGAAGACGGCAATAAAAACAATGATATAAAAATTATAATAAAGATAGGACGCAAAGGCGGCATGGGGCAGCCTGGCAGCGTTAAGAAACCTTACGCCGGCAACAAGCAGAACCGTGGGCAGAATATATACAAGTACAGCCCGCCTTAGATTGCCGCGCCACAGAAAAAATGTACTTATAACAACAAGGACAATAATTGTAGAAGCACCCGCTGCCCCCCTTGCAGCACCGCCCGTATTGCTTACCAGGTAGTAAAATGTAAGGGACGCGAGCAGAAAACACATAAGCAGGTTATAATAAAAAAGCGCGATGGCCTTTTTCCTGAGAGTAATGTTATGCCCGGAATATTTAACATCAATTTTATCGTCAAAGAATTTAATCATATACCAACCTGGAATTTAATTATTTATTTTCAGGTTTTACCCCGAACCATTTTAACAATATCTCATCATATATTTCTCTAAGGCCCGGTTCATCAACCCCGAAAAGAACCATGAGTTCAGCCGGGTCCGGGGTCTGCTGCAGGGCCAGGCACCTGTCGTTGTTGAACGTCACAAGGATGCCGTTAATAAACCAGAAAGGGTATATGCGGCAGAACAACGGCTTTTCGCCATGCCCCAGCACACAGCCCTCACTTCCCAGTAGTGTACATCTGCCGAAACAATCAACAGAAAGGCTCGTATGCTCTCCGTTAAGGGGGAAAACCCTGACCACATCTTCAGGCCGGTCAGGAAAGATTGAGCCTGTTCTTTTAATAAAAGCTTCAGTATTGGATTCAGTCATAAACAGATCAGACCCGGGGCAGGATGAGACCGACGCAATCAGTAAGGCCTCTTCACGGGATACAACTGTATTATGCGCATCATTATCGCCGTATACCACACAGCATGAACCGTAGATGGTACTGCACCTTGCGCAAATACCCGGGCATGAACCTTCTGGTTTCACGCCCCGGTCTGCCGGATAAGCCGCAAAACCTCAGGCTCGCAGCATAACTGCCGGTTTAAGAATAAATCCTTAATTGTTTAGTACCCCCGGGATAAACAATGGTGATATTATGACACAATATATTTATCCTGTCAATTGAATAAATGTATAATTGATCTCTTTAGTATATGACCGGCACCACGGGCTGTTGCACAAAAAGCTCTATTAACAGAAATTCATTTTATGGGCCAGGGGGGAATTGTTTTACATATACTCCCCCGTTCTGCCTGCCCTAAAGAAGTGAATCGTAAATATCCTTAAGCGCACGCCTGGCCTTTTCCCTGGCCTCGCCTTTCATCAGGGACATGTCAATACTCAGATCAAGTCCCTGCAGATGCACGGCAGAAACCTTGCGCTCTTCACTTTTACCTTTTAAACGCCAGGCCCTTACCGGGTGATCGATCCCTTTGAGCATCAGTTCACCAGCAGGCTGGCACTCAAAGATGTCATTTACCAGAAGGCAGGTAGCCTCTGAAACCAGTATGGAATCGGGCTGCGCAGCGCTTTCAAGCCTGCTGGCAAGATTGACTGCGCTGCCTATAACCGTATAGTCCATGCGGCTTGCTGAACCGAAGTTCCCCACCGTGCAGTATCCTGTATTTATGCCTATCCTTATATGCAGGGGAAATGTAATTCCCGCTGACTTCCATTGTAACTGCAGCTGTTCAAGCCTGCCGAGCATCTCGATTGCCATACCGGCGCAGCGCAGGGCATGATCTCTGTCGTCTGTGAATTCGGGGTCGCCAAAAAAGATCATGACAGCATCGCCTATATACTTGTCAATGGTGCCGCCCCACTTTAAAGCTATATCAGCCATGGCATCAAGGTACTGGTTAAGTATATGACTCAGATCCTCGGGTGCAAGGTTCTCAGAGGTTTCGGTAAAGCCCACGATATCCGAAAAAAAGACTGTCAGTTTTTTCCTGGCATAAGAAAGTTCAAGGCCTGTATCATCGCTGTATATTTTTGAATAAAGCTGGGGCGATACGTATTTGGAAATTTTTGAAGTAACCTCCTCAAGCTTCGCGGTTCTTTTTGAGACTTCGTTTTCAAGCCCGGACAGGACATTGTTAAGGGTCGATACAAGGTAGTCAAAATTATCGTAAAGCCTGCCTATCTGGTCGTCGCGGTTGTTCAGAAAACGCACAGAATAGTCCCCGTCCTCAACTATTTTCATCTTTGAAGCAAGAATATCGAACGACCTCTTGATCGACCGGAACAGCATAAGAAAAAAGAAAAATACCGGCACAAGTATTATTACAGACATGACAACAACCTGCAGCATGTAGTGCGCGGGGTCGGGATGCACCTTTACTGCAAGCATATAGAGCATGTTGGCGTATATTAAAATGATTGTGACGATTATGGAAAAAGTAAAAAGTCCGGTGCGAAGGTAAATGTTTGCGTCTCTGCTTATTCCTGAATCGGGCGAAATTCTTATGCCGTAGTCATAAAGTCTTGTAAGGGCAGCCTCGACCCAGTACTGGTAGAATATATAAGAGATCAGTATCAGCGAGAGGGTACCGATCCACCATCCAATTACGATCTCCCTGAGGCCCGTATGCGCAGGCCTGAAACCTGAATAGTATGCCGCAACAGCCGGGATAAGAATAAATAAAACAGAGAGCATAAATTCCCACCGCGTAAGGCTTGCGGGAATGCTGAAAGATTCCCTGTAGGCGTTTATTATATGGCTGCTGTCGTATTCTCTTCTGTCAACAAGGCAGTTGATCAGGTTCCCCAGCTCTGAGGTCCGCCGGCTGAAGATGAATATTATAACCAGGCAGTTGACCAGGCTGACCGCGAAGAGCATAATGCTGTAAACCGGTACACCTGCAAAGCCGCTGTCGACATACCTGCCTATAACTATATATGACCCCATAACCAGGGGCAAAATTATTACGGCCATCAGCCTGAACAGAAGAAAATAGGTAAACACGCTCTTCTTCTTTACTATTTTCCCCGCTTCTATACCCAGGTCAATTGCCACCCTGTCAATAACCTCCCTGAGCTTAAGACGCTGTTCAATCCTGAATTCGCTCTTCATTAAACCACCTGCCGGAAAAATTTATAAACAAAATAATCAGGTGTATTGCCGGATTCAAGAGTAATTTTTACTAAAGCTCGCCGGCAGTGATAAAAGGAACGGTAAAAAACAATTGACTCAATTAAATTTGCCGCCAGGCTTATTAACACGCGGATAAAACAAGACAATAGCCCGAACGCATTTAACCGGGCCGGGAGAAAACGAATAATGCTTAAGAGATACATGTATATACTTATACTGCTGACCTCAGTTGCAGCCCAGGCTGCAGGAACCAGGGCCACGGTAACAAAGATAGTAGATGGCGACACTATCCACGTAAATTCAAACGGCACAATTCTGAAGGTACGCCTTATCGGCATAGACGCTCCGGAAAAGGTCACAAACAGCAAGGTAAGACGTGATTCAAACCGTACGGGCGATGACATACGGACGATACTGGCCCAGGGCAAACGCTCGACAAATTATCTTAAATCCATACTGCGCAAGGGTGCTTCAGTTACTCTTGAGTACGACCTGCAACAGTATGACCGGAACGGCCGCACGCTGGCTTACGTATATCTTTCTGACGGCAGAATGCTGAACGAACTGATAATAGCCGCGGGCTATGCCGTACCACTTACGGTACCGCCGAATGTAAAGTACAGGGACCGTTTTTACAGGGCTCACAGGGAGGCTAAGGCCGCAAAACGGGGGCTCTGGAGGGACTGAACTTAACAGGTTCACACCCGCTGTGCCGGAGCCACGGAGCGGTGCAGTGAGCAGTTCGGCAGGCAGGGTAATGATCCGGCTGTTACTTTAAGCAATATGCGGCAGCCGATAAGTAATGCCATAAGACCGGTTGTTCATTCTGATCAGGGTTGAGCTGGTTATGAATTTAACACCATCATGCATCTTACTGTAATTTCATCGGGATTTAATCTTTTTTCTGCCGCCCAGTTTTTTATGGCCCTGTTATACCATTTATCAAGCTTGTTGATATCTGTAAAAGTTAGTGAACAATTTTCATCTTCACCGGAGCGTATAAGCCTCATAATTTCGTCAATTTTATCGTGATCCATTTTCAGATTACCCGACCCGTCAAATAGAGCCGGATAAAAAGCCTGTTTAAATTTTATGAGCATATATAAATGATCAGAATCAAGGCCGGTATTTTTAAAGCTTTTTATACCATCAGGCAGACGTTTGAATTTTTTTACATCCTCTTCACCAAGTATGGCAAGATCATCAATAAAACTGCTGGTCTGCAGATTGTCTGCATTCTCAATAAACTTATACACATCGTCCAAATTAAGTTCCACCTTATCAAACTGGCTGATGGTTCTGGCAAGATCGAACATTTCATATTCTTCACTTTTCTCTACAATCACCGGTATTTCAGCGAAAGAACTGAAATCCCTGTTTCTCTGATGAAGCCGCCTGCTCCAGTTTAAAGCGTGATATATACCCCTGTGGTTCATTGTTGATGGAATCAGCGTAAAAATATTAACATCCCTGGGTGTTTTCCATGGCCTCAGTATTCTGCCCATTCTCTGGGCCAGGACAAGAACAGTCCACGGCAGATCAAAATTTACCATTACAGATGCATCCTGAAAATTAAAGCCTTCTGACATGGCTGTTGTTGCCACAAGCACCTTGATATCATTTATGTTTTTAATTTCAACTTCACGATCCGTATCATCCTCAAGATCAATGCTGTTGGCCACAGGCGCGAAATTCTGTATAATTGATTCAAGCTCATCGGCATTCCTGTCAACAGTCGATTTAATGTTAATATACGGAAGATACTTTTCAATAGACCTGACTATATAATCCGCAGTTGCCTTATAAACACAAAAGATTACAACTTTCTCGTTCTCAAATCTTTTAATAATATCAATAACAGCGATAATTTTTTCATCCATCGGTTTCCCGCTGTCATTACCCATAAACTGACTTATATACTGCTTTGCGGTCTGAGCCTTTTGACCAAGTTCTTCATATCTTTCAAAGCGCATCTTCTCAAAGCCTTCTTCATCGGTCATTTTATCAAACACAAGATCAGCTTCTGCAAGTGATGAGCAGAACCTGTGTACAAGCTGTGATT
>JAAYBQ010000114.1 GCA_012730035.1 Spirochaetota bacterium | reverse complement strand
CCGTTGCCACTACGATACAACGCCGCATGTGTATGTCTGGTATCCTATACCAGATACGGGTCGCTTTTTGCAGGCGGCACAAAAAGTTCCGCAAAAAGATGAGGTTTCCCGGCAATTCGGAATGAGTTGAATTTTTTAAAAGACTTAAGCGGGGGATCTATAAAAAACAGGCAGTATACCGCAATGTTAATAAAATTCCCCGCTTTGAAGTCAGTAAACTACTTTCAGATTATCAACTTCAAGTTTTGAAATTTCATTTTTGGAATTTGCTACAAGCCTTTTTTCTACATAAAACCATTCTTTATCAATGCTGTTTTTTTCTGCCGTTTCAAGAAGCCATTTTTCTTCATCATCGTGTATCTCACCATCAGAAGCGGCAATTATCAGGCCATCCTTTATAAATTTTTCTGCAAGTTCGCGGGTAGAAAAAACCGGCGGTTTTAAAACTATATGCATGTTATAAAGAATTTCACCTATCGATTCTTCAATAAAATCTTTGTCAAAACCGAGCCTCGTTCCTGTCTGGAACATAAGTTCGTATTCCGCTTTTGATATTTTTCTATCCTTACGTATTAGAATAAGCAAACCTTTAAAATAACTGCTGCTGTCCTGTACGGTTATATTCATCATTGTACTCTCGATTGAAATGTTATTTATTTAATGAGACTTGTCTTTTTAAAAAAAGTTTAAAAAAAATAATTGCTTATTTATTTTAAATATTCTATATAAATTTCTCAGATTGAATAATCAAATTCAATATTTATCCCGGAAACATTTTGCATAGAGAAAGGCACTTTCCCTCTGCCGGAAGCTGTGGCAGGAATTACGTTACAATATTTCTATAAAAAGTGTTTTGTGAGAAAATTATTGAATCAAATTGCTTTTACGTATTCCGGCATTATTATTGAATTTTTTTGGCTCCATAAATATATTGGCAGGTTTAATTTATGCGTAATTCAGGGAATTTTACAAATTTTTTTATCAGAAATTTTTTATTATGCATAATTCTATTTGTTCCATTAACTCATGCTTTTGCAGAAGTAGCTGAAGGATCGGGCCATTCAAATGTTATTTCAGGGGTTGGTATTGCCATACTTGCAGCAACAGTAATGGCATACCTTGGTCATAAATTAAAACAGCCTCTGCTGCTTGCGTATATCGCCGCAGGAATCGTGATAGGTCCGGTACTTGGATTCGGATTTATTAAAAACAGCGCTGATATAGAAACTATATCTGAATTCGGTCTTATACTCCTGCTTTTTCTGATCGGACTTGAGATTGATATAAAAAAACTAAGAGAAGCGGGTAAATCCCTGATAATAACAGGTATTACCCAGTTCCCACTGACCGCGCTTGCAGGTGCCGGGTTTTTTCTTCTTGCGGGGTATTCATTTTCTTCCGGCAGTTACGATCTTCTTTATCTGGCGGCTTGTTGCAGTCTGAGCAGTACAGCCATTGTCGTAAAACTTTTATATGGCAAGTTTGAGCTTGATACACTGGCCGGCCGTATCACTTTGGGAGTTCTTGTTTTCCAGGATATCTGGGCAATTGTGCTGCTGGGGATACAACCCAATCTGGCCAACCCCCAGATTTTGCAGATACTGCTCTCATTCGCGAAGGGTTTTTTCCTTGTTTTCCTCAGTATGATGATAAGTAAATTTGTTCTGCCCCGAATATTCAAGTCAGTCGCAAAAATTCCGGAACTGGTTCTTGTATCATCACTAGGCTGGTGTTTTCTAATCTGCGGTGCCGCGTCATATTTTAATCTTTCAATAGAAATGGGAGCGTTGATTGCAGGAGTTGCTATTTCCACATTCCCCTACAATCTTGATGTTATAGCAAAGGTTGTTAATATTCGCGATTTTTTTGTTACGCTCTTCTTTGTTTCACTGGGGATGAAAATACCCAGTCCATTTGCTGATTCATCGTTACTTGTCACCGCAGCTGCCGCTTCTGCCTTTCTGATTGCTTCACGATTTGTAACAATTTTTCCCGTACTCTATAGTCTTAAAAACGGATTCAGAGTAAGCCTTCTCACATCAATCAATCTTGCACAGATAAGCGAATTTTCACTTGTTATTGCCACACTGGGAGTTTCGGCGGGACATATTTCGCAGGATACCCTTTCTGTAATAATATTTATTTTTGTAATTACTTCAATCATCTCCACCTACATGATAAAATATAATGACAATATTCAGAAATTTATTTCTATTATTCTTAAAAAAACGGGATTAAAAGATTTACGAAGCGT
>JAAYBQ010000113.1 GCA_012730035.1 Spirochaetota bacterium | reverse complement strand
TGTGTTATTTTTTTCCAGTCATTGCCCGACACCGGGCTTGTGAATTTTACCTGGGATGAAGTTTTTGCCTGCTGAATATTAAGCGATTTACTTCCGTATTCATACACCCTTTTTATTCTTGCCGCATCGACTCCAGACTTAAAGAGCGCCTTCCCGATGTAGTCGCATGCGCCTGCATGAAAGAATAGTGCGGGATCGTCATACGATCCCTTCGCGTCAAGTATGCCGAAGATCCTGTTCAATGATGAGAGTATTGCGAGGTTCTTTTTGACCGCGGGCTGTGCCAGTCCCGAGAAATCAGCGTAGATTACAGCGTCAGCGGGCGATGATTGCCCTTTCTTTTTAAGCTCGGAGAGTTCGTTGTAATTTACAGAGAATCCCTTTGCTTTTTCAAGTGCGGAAAAGCATGAACTCGCGGTTTGTGAATCGGAAAATACAGAAATTTCCATATCTTTCTCCAGTTATTATACGGTTACTCCGCAGTTTCCCACTGCAGGCTGTAGTTATAATATGTTTTGCTGCCGCCCGTGATTACGGGCCTGAATACCTCAATCATGCTTTTGCAGAATCCCCTGGCCACCATGTCGCTTATTGTAAGCGTGTTCGGTTTTGTGTGGTTGGCTTCAATATCTGTTATTGTTTTTATGATGTCGCTTCTTTTAAGATCCTCTTCTTTGTCCGTGTAATCCATTAGTCCTGAATGTACGGCAATGCGAACGCCCAGCGGCTGTTTAAGCCTGCATTTTGTAAGGTTATACAGAAAGAGTCGGTTAACAATATCCATGCCTGCAAAAGTGGCGTAGAGGTTTTTGTTGGAAAAGAAGAAGGCTACAAGTCCGCCGTCACCCTCCCAGCTCCATATACGACCATTGCGCCTGTCAACAGCATCGTATACCATCTCCCTGAAGTCCGCGTAGGTTGCCTGGATTATATCATCGGGGTATTCCCTGACAAGCTTTGAGTTGCCCGCAATGTCAAGTCTGAGCAGTGCAAAGAGGTATTGTTCCCCTTCGTTTAATGTGCCCCAGTTCTTGGTTTTTCGTATGGCCGGGTCCTCTACAAAAATACGGTTCTCCATGTCGTATATTATACCCTGCTCGCGTATATTGGAGATGATCTCTTTGAGGTACTTGATGGGATATTTTTTACCCATGTATCCGGTTGTATGCATCTCTATCAGCACCTGAACAAGCTTTACAAAGAGCCCTTCATTCTTTACGTCTGCCACAAACTGTTTGGCTGCTACCTGCCGGGGAATATCCAGGTTATACGAAAAGCCCGTCTTCTTGTTGAAGTCGTAATAGTCAAAGAGCCTGTCGGCTATCATTTTCATATTCTGTAGTGTGAGTGATTCGGCAAGGGCCTTAACTGTAAGGCTTGCCAGGCTGGCTGGTATCTGCATAATATCCTCCCGCGGCATTAAAAGTGCATTCTGTAAACAGGGCCCTGCGTGATAATTGTTCGCGCCGCCATCTGATAATAATTCCACAAAGTCATAAACTGTCAAGGATGAATCTGTAAAGAGATATATTTCAGGTTCTACTCCTGTTGTATCGGTTTGTTTCTTTGATGCTTTGACAGTTTGCCGGAAAAACCGTAAAACTGTAAGTATCATTTATAAAAAATAACAGTGATTATTCCTGAAAATATTTATCAGTGCAATAAGGTTGTTTTAATTCCCTCCGCCGCCGAAGGGAATAGAGCATTTTATTCTGCAAAACAGGCAAAATATTAACACTGAAAAAATAATAATCTGCGGGGAATGACTTGTCAATAATTTAAGGAAGCCCCGGTTGAGAAACATGGGGCTGTTGTGCGAAAATGGTGTGAACGGCCGGTGCCTGGCGTCAAATGAATCGGGCCTGCACTTTTACCTGTCAAGATCGCAGTCGTTACCGTCTTCGTGAAAGCATTTGTTGCACGATGTACAGCGCGGTTTATAGCCGCGCTCTCTTTCCCATTTTTTTACCAGGTCTGGTTCAGAGAGCAGGGGCCTTCCCAGCGCCATGTATTCAATACGTGAGCTGTTAAGGATTTCCTCCATGACATCAACTGACCTGTTGCCGCCCACAAGTATGACTGGCGCATCTATACTGTCTGCTATCTCTTTGGCGTATCCTGCAAAGTAGGATTCCTTTCCAATAAAATCCTCGGCAAAACCTGAAGGGTCTTTATCAGGTTTAGGCGCGCGGAATACGGGGCCTCCGCTTATGTCTATGGCGTCTATGCCTTTCCCTGCAAGCGTTCCGCACAGCGCCTTGCATTCCTCGAAGGTGAATCCCTTGTCTGTCATAAAGTCGGAACAGTTAAGCTTCATGAGTACGGGGAAGTCGTTGCCTGTCTTTGACCTTGCGTCGTCGTATATTTCAAGAAGGATCCTTGCCCTGTTCCCGGCACTTCCGCCGTATTCATCCGTTCTCTGGTTAAAGTATGGCGCAAGAAAGGTGTTGAGCATGTAGCCGTGAGCGCCGTGTATTTCAACGCCGTCAAATCCGCCCTTTTTTGCGCGGAGCGCCGCGTCGCCGAATGCGTTTATAAGCGTCTTTATCTCTTCCTTTGTCATCTCTTTGGGGGTTACATTGGTCAGCTTGTTGGGTACTGCCGAAGGCCCCCAGATAATGCGCCGGCCTGTGTTGAACCAGGAGAATGAACCGCAGTATACAACCTGCAGTATTATTTTACTCCCCTTTGCGTGTACCATGTCGGTAAGTTCTTTATACTCCGCAATAAATGAATCGTCGTATATGCCCATCATGCGCGCGTTGGGCTGTTCGTCCTCCATGACAAAGGCGTAGCCGGTAATTATTGCCGCTGCGCCCCCTTCCGCAAGATTAGAGTAGACCTTCATCAGCTCGTCTGTTATATGCCCCTTATCGTCCGCCTTGCGTTCCCATGTGGCGGAGCGTATGAACCTGTTCTTCAGTTCAAGTCCGTTAATGGCTGTTTTGTCAAATAGGGTTTTCATAGTGTGCCTCGGGAATGTAATAGTTATATTGCCATTATAATATGGCTGTTATAAAAGGCGCAAGAAAAATTAAGTTTTACCCTGTTTCTGTCTTCCGCGTCCTTTTCAGGGGCAGGGCATTAGTGCTGTAACACCCCTCGGCCCCTCTTCCAGTAGAGCGGCATATCTTCAACGGAGTGGCAACGCAGGGGCATTGCAAAAGAGATGGAGCTGTATTATGAACGGACTCATTTTGCGCCGGAGAGGATCCTTTTACGGCATTAAATGCTCCTGTTACGCCCGTATCTTCAACTGCGCCCTTCATGTACATTGAGATGTAAAGGTTATATCCCCTTTTCCCCTGTTTTGCAGCAGGAAGGTTGTATGCCTCTTTCTCTTCCCGCGCCATATTCTGCCATGAACGCACAGCGTCGCGAAAGGTTCCCCGCACAATCCGCTGAGCCTCTGTGTCCGGATTAGCGGGAACCACGTACATGCGTGAAAACTGCCTTGTGCCTATGGTGTATAACACAAGGTCCTCCATCCTGCCGTTTGCCGATCCTATGTATGATGGTGTTTTTATCCTGGCCATTTTGCTCTCCTTAATGTGATATATATGTATACGACGCGGGAGGGCAAAAAAGAAAATTTTTTTACCGCTGCACGGCAGATCGATGCAATGCTTCTACATCTTAGCCGTAATGCGCAGCAGCTCTACGGCCGCCTCATCGGGCCCCTTCATCTCACATCCGCTTATCCCCAGCCTGGTGCGCATCTGGCCCACGAATATCCCCTTTTCAAAGAATGCCTCAAAGAATTTCTGTGCCAGCACTTCGTGCTCCTCTCTGTACTGTACCGGGCCGAAGATATTCGCAAAATATGAGTGGACCAGCCCCGTGGTTGAGGTTGTCCCCTTGCTCATGACGGTTCCATCCCTGAAAACGCTTATCGCCCTTTTGATCGAGGTAAATCGTTCAATAATCGGGTGGTCAGCGTCCACCTGGTCGTAGTTGTTCGCGTAGAGAACCATGTCTATTTTGAATCCCTTAACTGTTGTTTCGTAGGTTGTCACGGGTATTATTATGCGCGCGTTCACGCGGGTCGCGCTCATAAGAATTGACCTGTCGATCTGGCCGAACGCGTAGCCCGGCTTAAGGTCGTCTATGCGCAGAAAAGCGCCCGTCTCTGTGCCGTAGCCGATAATCCCCTCAGGTGTAAGCTGAAGGGAGCCCATGTCATCGGCAATTATTATCATGTCGCGAAGGTGTTCCCGTCCCAGGTTGCGGAAAGCCTCGAGCGTTTCGGATTTGCCGGCGCCCGAATCCCCCATAAGAAGGATGGTCTTTTCGCTGCCCCCTTTAAGCAGCACCTTGACCATGGCGCCGTGGTAGGGTAGCATGCCGTTCCTGATCATCACCGCGTTATGCAGCGTGAGCACCATCTTTTTCAGGTAACCGAAATAACCGAACATGGGGCGCAGAGGGCATGCGGCGACCATGATGTTGTTCTCCCTGTCGTCAAAGAATACCGCGGGAACATCACCGAACCTGTCGAGCGCTGTGCCCGGAACTCCGAAGAGGTAGACCGCGTCGGGCTGCCGGCCGAGCTCTTCGTCACCCGCTATGTCAAAGAGGTTGCAGAGCGCAAAGCCCAGGTCATAAAAAGATTCGTGAAAATAGATGTTTATAACCAGCCTGCCGACGCGTGCAGGGTAGCATATCCATTCAGAGGGGTTGACCTGAACCAGCTTCATGGGGTTCTCTTCTATTTTGATGAACTCGCCCGTCCTTTTGTTGCTGGGCGGATCGAGTATTACCGGAGGGTTAAGAAGCATCTGGCGTATAATGAGTATATCACGCAGCCCGGCGAATGATTCATCCGGGTACGGCACGTTTTTTGGGATACCAATTGCGGCCACGCCCGCGCCCGCAGGGAGCTGCCTGTATATTCGCGGGTGGGTGCCTGTTATGTTCTCCTGTATGTCGCGGTAGGTGCCCATGACCAGGTCAGAGAGTTTCTCCACGGTCTGGTTGAACGTGCGGTAGGGACGTTTGTCAAGGGTGTCCCCCTCTGAGTCGCATATTACGTAGCGTTCAAAGCTGCGCCAGTAGTTGTACAGGTTTTCGATGAATTCATTGAAGAGTTCCCTGTCCCTGAAGAACTGCTCTGATTCGGGGAGTATGCCGGGTATGCTTGTGCCTTCAATGTGCACAAGGTGCTTCATTGCCATCTGAAGAACGCTTATGCTCTCTGCTGTAATATCAGCGCTGAAGATTTCAAGCAGCCTTGACTCCTGCTGTTTAAGGTTCTCTATGTAGCGTTCAAGTACACGCACAAAGAGGTCACTCTGCAGCATCTCATCCTGTGTTTCGCAGAGTCTTCCTTTTGTATATATTATTATCTTGTTCCCTGTCTCTCTGAAGCTTGTTATGGTCATATATCCTCCTTTATTGTTCTTGCGGTCTCTTTTCATTCCCGGTATTATACTGTCATACAGTTAATATAACATGCATGCCCCGGTGCGTCCATTAACATCAAGCCTCTGCTTTATGCAAGAGTTTCATGAATTTTTTATTCATTCACTCACTCACTCACTCACTGCTGAAAAGAGTTTGACTTTCTGCCTGCAGAACCCATTCTTAAACGGAATGACCTGACCTGGAGAATGAATATGAAAAAGTTAGCAGCAGTATTTGTTCTGCTGATTGCCTCTACGGCTGTAATCCATGCGGGGAGCGTGAGCCAGGGGCAGCAGCAGACCGGTGAAATTGTGCTTAAAAGCCTTTCTGTTTCACGCGGCATAATTATTTTCAGGACCGATACCGGCGGGTGTACTGATAAACAGTCCTTCACGATTGTTGTTAAAGAGGTAAAGCAGAGGGCATGGCTTAAAAAACCTCATTACAGCCTGACTATCAAAAGGATAGTCCCTGATTACTGCAAGGGATTCTTTCCCGGCGGTACTGAAATCGAAATCGACCTTGAAAAGGATGCGGGGCTTAAGGGGGACTATACAATCTCGGTGACCAACTTTATATACCAGGGACCCGCAGACCGGGACTGATATACTTATAAGGGGGCTGTGAAGTTTATACGGAACAGCCCGGCAGTTTTATAAGATTCATTATGTTTTTGTGGAATTGCGTATTCTTCTGTTCAGGCGGCAGCAGTTGTGAATCACCTGTAAGGCTGATGTATTATGACTGTTCCATAAGGCATGCCGCCATAAATACCGCGAGATCAGGCATCTAAATAGATTGTTACACCGCTTATTATCATTATCATGTGAAAAACTGCGCCGGCAATGACAAACAAATGAAACAATTCATGAAAGCCTATGCGGAGGTTCGGCTTTTTTACGGCATAAACTACGGCGCCTGCTGTATAGAACAGTCCGCCTGTAACAAGCAGCACCAGTATGCCCGGAGGGATTACCCGTATGCTTGCGATTATGGGTATTGAACATGCGGTACCCATTGTCAGGTATATTATGGTGCTGATTTTACGGGGAACGTTGACAAAAAAAATAACCGCAATACCCGAAAAAACAAGCAGCCATTGCATTATCAGGGCCGCTTTCATTATGCTCCCGTCAAGATAGAGAAAACTGAGAGGTGTCGAGGTGCCGGCTATTAATATAAAGATTGCTGAGCGGTCCAGTTTGCGCCAGACTGTTCTTTCGTTTGCGCTTTTCTTCATGGCGTGGTAAAGAAAACTCGCGGTAAAAAGTGTTATGGTCGAGAGTCCGTAAATAATAAGAAAAATCTGGAGCTTTATGTTGCCCCACGCAAGTATGGCCAGTGAGACTGCTCCGGCAGCCATTACGGGGATTACTATTCCGTGCGAATACGCGGAAACTTTTTCAGTTTTAAGAATGGTCATTGATCGGCTCCAGTAGCGGGTAAATTCATACAGCTAAAGTAACAGCGTAGCCGGCATTATGGTTGCATATAAATGTGAAGACGGCTGATTTTATGATGAAAATGCGCCGGGTTTAAAAGGCGGTGCCGGTCAGGCAGAGGGTATTTTTATCAGTTTCAGTAAATTTTTAAAGAAGATCTTCTCTTTCTGTTCCTGTGAAAGAGTGGGGGAATTGCGTATAAGATTAACATATTTATTCTGGTCGCACCAGGGGCTGTCTGTTCCGAATACGAAATAGTCCTCGTTCTGCCTGTAGAGCTGCCTTGCGGTTTCATCACCCTGCATCATTTCGAGCACAAATGCCAGGTCAAAATAGCATCCTTTATTTACAAGGTGGTCCATAACCTTCTGCCATTCATACATTCCCCCGGCATGTGCCAGTATGATTTTTGATCCTGGAAGGGCTTTAAGTACATTCCCGAACCGCTCGACCGATGTATAGTCGCAGTCGGGAAGGCTGGGGTCAAATCCTGAATGAAAGTGCAGAACAAGGCCGGTGTTAAGCACCTCGTCGTATACCCTGAGCGCTTCAGTGCAGTCTGCCGGGAAGTTCTGGTAGCCGGGATGAAACTTTATTCCCTGCAGTCCAAGGGACTTGATATTCTTTATGATGCTTTTATAATCAGGATCAAAAGCATGAACTGAACCGAAAAAAATTATGCCGGGCGTTTCAGGCGGTATGGAGCTTATCCACTGCATTATGCCTGCGGCCTGTCCCGGATTCGTTGCCACGGGTAGCACAACTGAATAATCTATACCTGCATTCTGCATTGAGCCGGCCAGGCCCCTTAGTGTTCCGTCTGTATAGTGTGCAACCCTGCCTTGGCCGTTCTGCACAATCGTGCTTATGGCCCTTTCGGCTACCGGGTCAGGGTATATGTGTGCGTGCGCGTCGATAATCATATAATGTTCCTGTTGCCCGCATGATAAAAAAGCCGGGTGATGATAGATTTAATAAGGCACCGGGCTTTATGTCTGTCAATAATATTCCCTCTGCAGCAGATATCTTAATTCAGTCATAATGCCTGAAAGGAGCAGCCAGGGCCTGTTAAACTCCACTGCCCGGTAAATTGCCATGAAATATGCAGCGGGCGCATAAGGGCCTTGATTTATTTTTACATGATTGATAGATTGTTCAAAATCATTTTGTACAGGTGACAGAACAATGATCAGTAGAAAGGATGTTGAATTCAGGTCCGGCAAAGAGACCTGTGCGGCGTGGTACTACAGGCCAGGCGGTAAGTCCGGGTCGTCCATTCCATGCGTTATAATGGCCCACGGTTTCTGCGGCCAGAGGGAGCTAAGGCTTGACGCCTACGCTGAATCTTTCGCTAAGGCCGGGTATGCAGTGTTAGTCTTTGATTACCGCCATTTCGGCGGCAGCAGCGGAAGCCCGCGGCAGATGATCAGCATCAAAAAACAGCTTCAGGACTGGCGTGCGGCCGTTAAATTTGCGCGTTCACTGGGTAATGTTGATCCCGGAAGTATATGCCTCTGGGGAACTTCATTCAGCGGGGGCCATGTAATAAGGATCGCGGCACGGGACCACGCCGTTGCAGCTGTTATTGCGCAGGTTCCATTTGTAAGCGGGATATCGGTTGCCCTGTCTGCCGGCATAAAACAGTCTGTCAGGCTTGCCCGGGCAGGTTTAAAGGACCTTTTCTATTCATATTTCGGCAAGGTTTTCTACGTGCCGGCTGCGGGCGAACCGGGTTCTGTGGCTGCGCTCACTGCGCCCGGCGCAATTGAGGGGATCAAAAGTCTCTATCCCGTGGGATATGTCCCCGACGAGAGGATTGCGGCAAGGATATTTCTTTTCATACCGTTCTACAGTCCGGGCAGATGGGCCTGGATGCTTAAAATGCCGCTGCTTGTTCAGGTGGCGGCAAAGGACTCAACCGTTTCTCCGAAGGCTGCGTATAAGGCAGCCTCAAGGGCGCATAATGTCCGGAGCATCGAGTATAATATAGATCATTTTGACATATACACCGGAAAGAATTTTGAAACAGCGGTCAGGGATGAAATAGATTTTCTTGATGAATTCCTCGCGCGCAGGTCATCCAGGCTTAAAAAGTAGAACCTGTTTTTTTTGATTCCTGCCCGGCTGATATCTAAATTGATCAGGATGTTAAGTATGATGAAGTGATTATTGACCCGGAGGTGCGTAATGATCTATTCACCTGAATTTTTTGACAGGATCAGGTGCACGCGAAAGAAAAAGCGGGAGTGCGTTGAACTTATAGCGTCAATTATTACCCTTTCAGAAAGGGCCCGAAGAATGGGCCTTCTGGCGCTTGAGGATGACCTGGAGAATATTGATGATCCGCTGATGAAGAGGGGACTTCTGCTTGTTGTTGATGGAACAGACCCTGAGATTGTGTTCGACCTGCTCTATACATTTATGCTTGCATCCCGCTCCAGGGGTATAGGCCTGCTGAAAGCTGTTATTACGCTCGAGGGTGTACTGGCCATTCAGGCCGGTGAGAATCCCGCGTTGATTGCCTCGCGGCTGGGTTTTTTTCTCGGCAGGGATATTGACCTGTGGGATTCATACTGGAACAACAGGCTTAGAAAAAGTCCCGGACTGGCCGGCGAACATATACCCGGTACAGGCCTGTACGATGCCCCGCATCACAGGGCTTCACCTGATCCGGTAGCTGAAGGCCTGGACTTTGAAATCCTTTCCGGCATGGATGACCAGTTTATCTGCAGGATACTCAGGGAGATAGAGTCCCGTGACCTGGCGATGGCGCTTAAGGGTTCAAGCGGTGCAATGCAGCAGAAGATATTCGTTAACATGTCAGGCAGGGCATCCGGGCTGCTTAAAGAGGAGATGGACTACATGGGGCCGGTCCGCATGGAGGATGTGCTCTTCTGCCAGCAGAGGATTCTTTCTATTGCCGCAAGGCTGGCACAGGCCGGCGAGATAATATTCCCCGGCGGCGATGAACCTTCGGCATGATGCGGGCCTGTTGCAGAACAGCACCCTTTGCTGCTGAACCAACGAGTTTAACATACCGTTTCATGTAACTTCAGGTATGTCCCGCACTCCGGGTTTACACTACGCCCTGCGGCCCTCCAGTTCTTCAGTCGATACCTCAAGTTCAAGAGTCCCTGATGGTATGTCTATGCGGATAATATCTTTGTCTTGTACAGGCGCAATGGGTACTGCCGGAATCAGAATACAATGCTGAAATTTTTATTTTTTGCGCTATAAAATATTGAAAGCGCCCCGTGTATGCTCCATATTTATTGAGAAAATTCAAATATTTGACAAAGACCAAGGGGTAGTATTGCTGATTTAAATCCCGTGAACTGCCGGTTTAACGGGATAAAATATAAATAGATATGGGGTATGATCATGAGACAGAGAGGAAACATGATGAATAACCTGAGGATATCCACCAAGTTTATGGTGATGGCCCTTGGGCTTATTGCAGTAATTATCATGACAATTTCAGTCAGCCTTGTGGTGGTAATAAACATTGTACTTGGCGATTACATGAAAAACGAGGTGCGGGAAAAGGCTGAGGTGCTGCGTCAGAACGCTGTAACAATGGAGGAGAAGGCTGCGCTGGCCAGTTCTGATCTGGGTAATAACCAGATACTGGTCTCGCTTTTCAGATCGGGCAACCGCAGAGGCGCTGCCGGGTTCGGGAATACATTAATGAAGACGATTGGTTTTGATTATTTTGTCATAACAGACAGGGAAGGCAGGGTTTTTGTAAGGGCTCACGCGCCTGAAAAATACGGCGACAGCGTTATTGGCCAGTTATCTGTAAAAAAAGCGCTCAGGGGCGAAAAGAGTTCGGGCTGCGAAGAGGGTACAGCCGACAGGCTTATAATCAAGGGCACATCGCCTCTTTTTGATAATGGAAGGATTATCGGTTCTGTTTCAGCGGGATATATACTCAGTAACAACGCTTTTCCCGATGAACAGAAGCGTCTTCTCGGTTCTGATGTCACGGTGTTTTATGGTGACGAGAGAATGTCCACATCTCTTATTGCTGACGGCAAAAGACTGGTCGGGACAAAAATGGAACACAAGGCCATACTTGACACTGTTATTAAAAACGGTCAGCCTTTTCATGGTGAAACGACCATACAGGGTAAACTTTTTTACACGGCATATATGCCTCTTAAGAGTGACGGGAATAAAATTGCGGGTATGCTTTTTATAGGTAAGGACGCAGGAGTGATACGCGGCCTTAAACTTAAGCTTTTAGGGTACCAGACAGTTGTACTGCTTGTGGTGTGCGCGATTTTTATGGCGGTTTTTTATGCTGTCATCAACGGGGCAATACTGGTGCGCCTTGGCAGGCTTAACAAAAGGTTTAAGGATATTGCCGAGGGTGAGGGTGATCTTACAAAGACGCTTGATGAGGATGGAAAAGATGAACTTTCCGTTCTTTCTGTTAACTTCAACCGGTTCGTTGCCAGGATACGCGATGTTATATCTGAAATGAAAAAAATATCGGCAGAGATGACCGGTGTGGCCAATGAGCTCTCTTCGGGAACGACCGTATTCTCGGACAACGCGCAGAACCAGGCATCGTCCGTGGAAGAGGTTAATGCCACGACCGAAGAGCTTTCTGCGGGAATGGAGTTTATCGCTGACATGACCAAGGTTCAGTTCGACAAGCTTGCGCAGATGGTTTCCCGCATGGGTGACCTGTCGGAACTTATAAACGGCATGGACTCGAAGGCAAGGGAGTCACAGATGCTGGCCAACAGCATGTCAGACAGCGCGAGAACAGGTGAAAGCTCTCTGCAGCAGATGAACGACAGCATGAAAAAGATAACCGAAAGCTCGCAGAAGGTGAACAATATAATCCAGATGATAAACGATATATCAGACAAGATCAACCTGCTCTCGCTGAACGCGGCGATTGAATCTGCCCGCGCCGGAGAGGCCGGGCGCGGATTCGCAGTTGTCGCGGACGAAATATCCAAACTGGCAGATGAGACAGCCGGCAGCATAAAGGAGATCGACAGGCTGATAAAGCAGAACGATTCAGAGATCATAAGGGGCATGACAAACCTGAACGAGACCAGCCGTAACATAGGGCAGATAATTCACGGCGTTGAATCGGTCACGTCTATGATGAATTCAATTAAGGAGTTTACGGGCAAACAGCTTGAAGCGCGCGACGAGATGGTTGAAGTTTCCGATGTGGTCAAGGTCAAGACCGAAGAGATAAAGGACGCTACATCGGAACACCTGGTCTCAACCGAGGAGATAGTCCGCGCGTCAGGGAATATAAACGAGATGACCCAGTCAATAGCCTCGGCTGCCGAAGAGATGGCATCAATGGCACAGGAGATTTCGGACATGTCCGAAAAGCTCAAGGGTAAAGTTGACTACTTTAAGGTGTGAAGGGCCTTTTTTTAATACATCCGGGCCAAAAAATGATTTGACGATTTGATTATATTAGTTACTTTATTATTAAGTTAATATAACCGGTGGCGGTCAGTTTAACCGCCACTTTTTTAATGCCCGGGCAGCCTGATCTGTCCGCGCCAATAACGGAGGTATAATTTGAAAAAAATATTTTCATTAGCAGTAGCAGCATCCATTGCGTCATTACTTATTCTTTCAGGCTGCGCGTCATCGGGCGGCAGCAGTTCATCAAGCACCACATTTGCCGATTACTTTTCATATCCCACGGTAAACAAGAATGGTATAGCCTATACAATCTATAACAAACAGGTTGCGCCGGATGATATGGATACGCTCTCGGTGGTACTTTTGAGCGGGTATACATACATTGAGCAGACACTTAACCATTACGGCTACATTGGCGTTGCAGTGCAGTTTTCGAACAGCACCAACAAGCTCTATGTTGTAGAAAGGTCTGTGTTCGACAAGTTCCTTAAAAGTGAAATTGACGCCAACACTTTTGTAGGACAACTGAAGGTTATGGAGCTTTAGTACCTTACGGCAGCACCCGGTACTTATCTGCCGGGTGCATCGCTCCTTTTTTTGACCGCTATTTAATCCCATCACTGTTGTTTTAATGCGCTATTACTGACAATTACTTGATTGACCTGACCTCTGCATATAATATATATTCAGGGCTTTTTGCCGCAGGGGTTATTTAACATGAAGCATCGGCCAAGAAAAAGCAGGCGCAAGTACCTTATTTTTTATCTGCGTGTCTTTGAAGATGGAATGTTTATGGGTTTTGTCATGGATATTTCACCGGCGGGTATGATGGTTCTTTCAGAGTTTTCTGTTGAAACAGGCAGAAGGTTCAGGTTAAGGATGAACCTTCCGCCTGATATAAGTGGCCGCGGCAACAAAAACTATGTCGAATTTGATTCTGTCTGCAGATGGTCCAGGCCCGATGAGGATAACAGGGACTTTTTTCTTAACGGCTTCGAGCTGCAGCAGGCTGACAGGGATACGTGTCAGCTTATTGACAGTATAATTAAAGAATACGGCCGGCACTGACCGGCGTAACCGGGTGATTGTCAGTTCTGCTGCTCCGGCTGGTCAATCGACAGCTTTTCTTTCATGTCCTGCACAATGGCACGGGCAACTTTTGTCAGCTCCCTGTCAATTATATCTTCGGGCATGAGCATAAAGATCCAGGCTGTAAGGCAGCAGCTGCGCAGGTAGTTCCTGTTTGTGTTGTAGACGTACCTGCCCGTACCAATTACTTTGCCTGTTACGGTATCTATAAAGCGTATATTAATTGTTATCCTTATCCTTGCCTCGTTCTTTTTTGTGACATAGCAGTCGTACTGCCCCAGGCTTCCGGTAATAAAAAAGTCGACATTTGCAAGCTTGCCAAGTTTTGAGTAATCCTTCTCGGTCATGCCCGTAGCCTCGAACGCCTGCTCCTTGATAATTTTTGATATCTTGGTCCTTTCGACAATGTCCCAGTCGCGTATCTTGATAAGTTCATTTGTTATGGCATCGGATACGTTGACTCCTGAATTGACCACGCCAGATGCGTCTTCAAAGGGGATGAGTGCGATGCGGACATTCTTTTTAAATCCCTTTGTCTCTTTGAAGTAGAGGTCTTTGTCCAGTGATGTACATGAGACAGCCATTCCTGTCAGGATTAGTGCAATAATCGCTATTTTCCGCATCGGGTCACCTTTAACCGGGGGATATGTTAATGAGAATAATATAAATTTTATATAGAGGAATGTCAAATAACTTTAAGGTTGATGGGGGAATTTCTGTCAGCATTCCTTTGCAGGCCGGAACATGGCCCCCAGCCGATAAACTTATCCCTGTTAATAAATTTTCATCGGCGTCCCCTTATCGGCGGCAAACGCAATTTTGCACATCCTGTGCAGCGTTTGCATCAACCTCATCCTGAGAAGGTGGGGCTACTGAAAACTTTATGAATCACATAAAAAACTTTTTCCTCTCTCTGCGACTTGACAGAAGAATTATACACAGATGAACGCAGATGAGTACGGATGATTGAGGATGGTATATCCGCCTTTATCCTTTTTTATCCGTGTTTATCTGTGTCAAATTCTTAAATCCTTTCTCCGTGTCCAGTTCGACAGGCTCACTGCATCGCTCCGTGACTCTGTGTGAGGCATCTTAAGTCCAGGGCAGTTAAAATTATGCAATATGCACTTTTATAAAAATAAATTGTTGAAAACTGCTAAACCTGTGGTGTAATTAACCATTCCAGTTCCACGGAGGGACCCTATGATTCGCAGGATTAAACTTATACTCTTCATTATTCTCTGCACAACCGCGCTTAATGCTGATGACTGGCCCGTATTCAAGGGGAACATATATTATACGGGGAACAACGACGAAATCACGGTAAAAAACGGCAACCTTAAGTGGCTCTTTGAAGCGGCAAATACCGCGCTCAATCCCGTAATCTCTGATGGCATGATATATTTTCTGGATATTGCCAAGATAGTCTACTGCCTTGACGAGGAGACCGGCAGGCTGCGGTGGAAGGTTGACCTGCGCCAGGTTTCATCGCAGTTCCGCAGTTCAACAAAGGTGTTCGGCAAGAGCAAGTACCCGCTTATAAGGGGGGACCGGCTGTTCGTAACGGACAACATTGCCATCTACTGCATAGACAAGCATTCGGGCCAGATTATCTGGGCCCGTACAGGCATGAAATCAGATGATGCCAACCTTAAAGTCGAAGAGGCAAAGAAACTGGACCGCACAGACCTGGTCAGGGGTACGGGAAGTTACAGGGGGGGCAAATCCACATACGCCCAGGTTGACGGAATCTACTCTGACCCGGTAATTGTTGGCGACGTGATATATTACGGCACGCGCAACGAGCTGATATCGCGCGAGATAGTGAACGGACATATACTATGGAACAACAGCGACATAAAGAGCTGGAGCCAGTTCCCCTCATTCTACGATGACCTGATCTTCGCCTCGTCAATGGATTACAGCACAAACATATATACCATATACTGCCTCAGGTCTGACACGGGTAAGACCGTGTGGACTAAAAACATGAACTCGCCCCACAGGATATTCGCTCCCGTGGTTTACAAAAACCGCATATTCTTTGCCTCGGGCACAATGGTTACGGCCATAAACATAAAGACCGGCGAGACACTCTGGTCCGTGGACTGCGGCGCGCTTATTACATCCAACCCGTCGTTTACCGAAAGGTCACTTGTTGTGACCGTGGGTAACGGTGATGTGGCAATGCTCGATCCCGAAACCGGCAGGGAGCTTAAGAGGATGCACTTTGGAGAAAAGGCTTCGCCATACTTTGTCACAATACGCGACCAGATCTACGTGGCGACAGGTTTTGAGAAGAACATAGGGGGACGGAACATCCCGTGGACAAAACTTGAAGCGTTCAACATGACTGACGGCACAAAGATGTGGGACTACAGCCCGCAGTTTCCCGGAGGGCCTTCGCAGATCTCGGCATCGAACGGCATAATGTTCCTGCCCGCGGGCAACTACATATATGCCGTGGGTACTGACTACTACCCTAAAATTGTAGAGGGTGGTGACGGGTACTATGACCCGTACAACAGGATTAACGAGACCGAAACGCCTACAAAAGAGGAGATTAAAGAGCTGGAGAAGGTGAACAAAGACCCTGAGAAAGATAAAGAAATACCCATGCGTAAAATCAGGGTAACCGTAAAGGATAAAGAGGGCAACCCCATAAGCGCGACAGTTGAGGTAAAGAAGTGGCATAAGGGAAAGGTAATATATTCCTCGAAGGTTAAGGTAAAGGGTAACGAAAGCGAGGTTGATGTACCTGACATGGATGATGTTGAACTTACGGCGGATTCAAGCGGTTATCTTCCCGACAAGGCGGTCATTTCACGACAGGATGAAAAGATCGACATTGACCTTGACAGGATAGAGAAGGGCAAGTCTATAGTTGTCCAGAACATTCACTTTGAGATTGACAAAGCCTACCTGCGCAAGGAATCGCTGAACATCCTTGACCGTATTGTCGCGGAGATGAAAAAGAATCCCTCACTTAAACTGGAGATCAGGGGACACACAGATTCAAGCGGCGGCACGGAACATAACCAGAAACTATCAGAACGCAGGGCCGATGCAGTTGTTGAATACATGATCAAGCAGGGTATAAGCCCGGGGCGCCTTAACGCCGTGGGTTACGGCGAGACAAAGCCCGTGGCGACCAACAAGACCGCGGCAGGCAGAAAAAAGAACAGGCGCACGGAATTTTTTGTCATAGAGAATTAGTCGGGGCAGGACTGTTCAATCATGATAATCCTGCGAATGTCGTAGCCGCTCCCGCCTGCCTTCCCGATGAGCATGTTCAATGTTTCATCGTCCGTGGACGGCGTGCGGGAGAGTATCCACATCTAGTGTTTTGATTCTGATCCAATTATGGCGAATGCATTATCCTTTGACATGTACACAAGATTAAAGTCGCGCGTCATGGTGAAGAATATCTGGACCCTGAATTTTTCGGGACTCTTTTTGTCAGGGAGCCAAGCCTTTGCAGTGAATGACTTGACCTTGCCCGTTGACTTATCCGTGCCGGAGTTTGTGACGGTCAGAGTGCCGTCTTCATTGTATTTATAGACAGATGTACTGCACACAAGCCCTTCTTCGAACCTGTTCGGCAGCGCCGCAATAACATACCATTTACCCTCGTAGGCCTTAAGCCCGGTTGGTTCGGGAATAAAAAAGCTTTTCAGAAGGGAACATGAAGTCATAGTGAGGGCGCAGGTGAGCAGGATAATGCAGAGGAGCAGATTTGGTTTATGCACCCTGACTGCACAGCCCCCTGTCCCCCGGATGGGGCACGCGTCTGTTAACTGATTTTTTTTAAGATACTTTTTTATCATTTCTTCAAAACAGTCAATGTTCTTTAAAACATTCATAATAATCCTTTTGTGCTCCCACCGGGGGAGAGTGGTCGGAATTTATTAAGTATACCCACTAAACACACCTCCGGTCAAGATAAAATCATATTCCTTGACATAATTGCGCTGCTGTGGCAGAGTTAAGCCCTGCCTGAATAATAACTTACGAGGAATGTTTATGACCCGCAGAATATTTTATATAATGACCGCCATATTTATGCTCGCCATCTACAGCGGATCAGGCGCTGCGGGCGCGTCAGACAAAAAGCAGGAGATCGCAGACAGGCTGTTCGAGATTGAGCTCATGGGCGGAGACAGCCTTGGTTATTCCTCGGAGATACTCGATTTTCTTGAACGGGTCCACGACATAAAGCCCGCTCAGTACGGCAGTTACACTCTTGAATACAATGACCGCAGGGGCTTCGCGCGTGATAATATAGACCTCTACTCGGTAATGTCAGGCGGGCTCGCGATACGTGAATCGCTGCAGCTTGACACTATCAGGCCCGTTGATAACGGCAGCAGAAATGTTGATCCTTCAAAACTTCAAGGGCCTGATGTGAAGTCGCATCCGTTCAGTGATATGCTCAGGGGCCGCAAATACGGCACCTTTCCGCTGGACAGGTGCGCGCCCCGGGACTTCTACTATATTCATTTTACAGGTCTTGCAAAGGGGCTGGACTTTTTTGATTACCTGGAACAGGCCGGTGGTGCCGTGCACCGCAGGTTCACCATGCGCGGACATGACCTTATGCTTAAGCGCAGGATCATGACACAGCTTGCACTGCGTGATAACAGTGAGGCCAGGCTGTTTTACGATAATGTAATAGCAGAGGCTGCAGTTACGGGCTCGGACCCGTTTATAGCAGAGGGCAGCGACGTGACACTTGTTTTAAGGCTTAAAGTTCCGGCTCTCTTTAACTCGACATCAGCAGAATACAGAAGGTCGTTTCAGCAGACGTACAGGGCAGAGAAAAAACTGGTACAGGTCGAGGGGATCGACGCTGAATACATTTATACTTCTGACCGCCGCATAAATTCGGTCATGCTTACGCTGCCGGACGGCACTGTAATAATTTCAAATTCCCTGAAGGCTGCAGGAATAGTGGCCGCGACCGCGCTCGGCAGAAGGGGGTGCGTTGCTGACGAAAATGACTACAGGTACATGCGCACAATATACGCCGCGTCCGATACAGCAGAGGACGGGTTCATATACCTTTCGGACGCGTTCATAAGGCGGCTGGTTTCGGCCGATGTGAGGATAAAGGAGGCGCGCAGGATGCGCGAGGCAATGCGCATTACACTGCTCGAAAAATACGTAATCTACTATACCCAGCTGAACGGTTATTACCCGTCAACGGTGGATGACGTTCTTTCGGTAATGGGCAACCCGCCGCTTTCGGATTCACAAAAAAGTCTGCTGCAGAAGATAGGTAAAAGCAGGTACCATGACACAGCAAAAAAACTTGCGCCTGAAAAACTTGCCGACTGGGACGCCTTTAAATTTGCCATTACACCCGAAGATGATTCTGCCGCTGGCAAGACTAAAACAAAAAGAAAAAAGAGGGGAGAGACTCCCGATGATTACATATCTCTTCTTAAAAAGTTCCACACTGAATTAAAGGGGGACAGGCCGGGTTCGCCCGCAGATGTATTTAACGTCATTGAGCTGACCGGCAAACCTGGATCGCATTTGGCAGACCGTTTTACCGGGCTTGCTGTTACAAAGGGGAGCTACGCTGTTACAAGCGCTGAGTACGGGCGGATTGGCTACATGGTTCCCAACATTGAAACTGAGACCGGGCTGGTTAGCCGTGCCGAGGCAGATGAATACCATAAGTTCGTGGGGCAATACAATGAATACTGGAAAGATTTTTTTGACCCCTTGTGCATACGCTTCAGGCTTAACGGGGGAATCGCTGTTGAGACATGCATACTACCCCTTGTGAACAACTCTATTTATAATTCGCTGTTGTCGTTCACCGGGAAGGGGAGCGCTGATCTTAACCCCGATGACATAACAGGCGCTGACATACTGACGCTTTGTTTCAAGGTGAACCCTGAAGGCGGCGCGGCAGACAGCCTCTTCCGGACCCTGGCCGGCGATAAACAGAGATACACCGATATATTCGGCAACACTGTACATCTGCACATGGGGGACTCTCTGCCGCTGTTCGACTTTGACGCGGCGTTTTTACTTGAAGAATTTATGAATAACGGATTAAGCCGCAGCGACGCCTTTACGGGCCTGCTCGTATGGTCCATGTTCCACCCCCTGCGCCTGGCCATACCTGTAAAAAAACCTGAGGCTGCCCTTGCCATGCTGGAGAGATTTGACCCGGCCTTAATGACCGGCAGATTGTACACCCAGACTGAAAGGTACTCGTTCGATTACAGGGGGAACAGTGTGCGCGTGCTCAAGCTTACCCTGTTTTACACCATGACATTCAGGCTTTACTACACGGTTAAAGATGGAACGCTGCACATTGCCACAACTGAAAACTACATCAAGGCTGTGCTCGATTCAGCCGCGGGTGTAAAAAAATCAGCAGTGAGGGGGAGCGGCGTCATGGTCTTCAGGCCCGCGGCCCTTGTACAGGGGAGGGGGGCATACTCATCGGCCATAATTGAATCGGCGCTTGAAACAGGCAGGCGCAACAGCGGGACAATAAGGCTGCTGTCGCTGATTTATCCATCGGCCCGTGACAATGAACTTGCAGAGATGGCGTACAGGGATTTCGCCTTTATGCCTGTGTGCCCTTTTGGCGGCGCCTACACGGTTGACAGGCGCACAGGTGAGGTGCGCAATACGGTATATGGCAGCACCCATAACCCGGTAATAAAACCGGATGCGGGCAAAAACGGTATTGGTAATGAACTTGATAAGTTCTTTAAAACAAAGCAGGTAAGGATGGAGCTTGAGTTTACTGACGAAGGGCTTATGACAAGAATTTTGATAGAGTAAGGCCGTAGCCTGGACTTAACGCCCCCGGCTGAAATACATATCGTGATACATAAATTTTTACCAGCCACCCCCGGAGGTGGTTTATTTACTTAACATGCCTCACACAGAGCCACGGAGCGATACAGTGAGCCTGTCGAACTGTACACAGAGAGAAGATGGTTAGGAATTTGTCATA
>JAAYBQ010000112.1 GCA_012730035.1 Spirochaetota bacterium | reverse complement strand
TTTCCGCAACAGAAGCAAGAGTCGTATTTCCATAGTAAACAAGATGGTGATCCATGACTTTCCCCGTAAAATAATATATTAGCCGGCATTACCTGAATGCACCGAGCTGACACCCGGATATTTTAATTTTAATTGATTCACATACTGCCGTAACAATGTTTTTCGCTACCCCGTATTTTTTTGCGATCCCCCACGCTGATTCGCAAGTAATCCTTTTATTTACAGCCAGCGACCTGATAGCGGATTCTATACCGGGATCAATATCCCCGCTCAGTTCGGGTATATTCTTTTTTAATCCATAACCGAACAGACCAAGCTGGCATTTAGTTATACGAAATTCAAGAAGGTCAATCGCAGCCCCGACTTCCGCAGGTGTGACCTTAAGCTTAACCGCTATGGCATGGGCGTCTGCGCATGATATTTTGCTTTCAGATGCCCTCTCTTTTAACCACGCGGCAATCTCTTTATTCAATTCGAATCCCTTTCTCTTAGCGGCATAGTGACCCGCATCTTCATGTGTCATTTTTTTCTCCTGAACGCAGGTACTGCGCCTGGCTCTATTTACAGTTCCGGGCGCAGTTGACCTCTTTTTGTGCCGCTGAATTAATCCGCCTTATGCCAGCCCTGCTGCGGCATTGAATCGAAACATGTCGCCCTGGGATTAACCCATTCCCCTTCAGGTGTTATCTCCCATTTTGTGTAAAAATCCATTGGAGACGCTGTTTTGTCAATACGATACCCCTCAGGATGAAAACCTTTTTTTATCTCTGATGCACTGAAAATTTCACCCATACTTTTTCTCCCTTGTGAAGGGCCATGCCATTACTCCGCCCTCCATAACTTTCACGTTCTTCCATCCCCTGCCTTCAAGCACCCGTGCAGCCTCGTATCCGCGAAGTGAAATCTTACAGAAACATATAATCTCGGCATTTTTATCATCGGGGATTTCGTTAAGCCGGTTTCGCAACGCTCCAATCGGTATAAGGTGCTCTCCTATTCCAAGCCGCATCTGTTCATACTCATCAGGACCGCGTGTATCAAGAATAAAAAGTTTTTCACCTGCATCGACCCTCTTTTTAACATCGGAGCAGGAGATGCCCTTCATACGGCCTTTTAGTTTATTCTGCATTATATGCGCACCTGCGATTGAATGGTCAATGGCCAGTGAAAACGGCGGTGCATACGGCAGGTCTGCGTTAATCATGTCCTCAACTGTCAGATTTCCCCTGATGGCCATTGCCCAGATTGCGAGTTGTTTACTCACATCTCCCGGCCCCACGCACTGCACACCAAGTATTTTCCCGTTCTTTTTTTCGGCAACAATTTTAGTTACAAGCAGAAGTCCGGTCATAAAGCCGGGCTTGTCGGGACTTGCATTAATTACTGTCTCAATATCATTGTACCCCGCTGCCCTGGCGGATTTTTCTGAAAGGCCCGTTGAACCTGCCGCAAAGTCAAACACCTTGCATATACCGGTCTGAATTGTTCCGTTAAATTTTGCGCTGTTACCGTTTATCGCGTTTTCACCGGCAACCCTTCCCTGAAGGTTGGCAAGGTCACCGTAAGGCGCATGAACGTTCCTGCCTGTTATCATGTTGAGTGACTCAACACAGTCACCTGCAGCATAGATATCAGGGTCCGATGTCTGCATAAATTCATTCACAATAAGCCCGCCGGTTTCTCCAAGTTTAAGTCCGGCGTCCCCTGCTATTGCAGTATTCGGGTTAACACCGATTGCGACAACGGCAAGTTCGCAGGGAAGTTCAGTTCCGTTCTGCAGCTTTACACCGGTAAGCCTGCCGTTTTCGCCAAGGAATTCAGCAACACCATTCGCGGTAATTACATTTGCCCCCTTGCTCTTCACGTGATTTTCAACAAGCTTCGCCAGTTCCCAGTCAAGAAATGTAAGAAGCTGAGGCAACATCTCGACAATAGTTATCTCTATGCCGGCAAGCTGGAGTGCCTCACAAGTCTCAATGCCTATCAGCCCGCCCCCTATGACCACAGCCCTGGTGATTGTTTTATCATCCCTGATTTTCCTGAGATAATCAGCATCCTTCATTGACTGAAGCGTGGTGATCCCCTTAAGGTCCGATCCCGGTACCGGTATTTTTCTGGGCATCGCACCGGCTGTTATAATAAGCTTATCATAGGAAATATCTTCGCAATCGCCGTTCTTCAGGTTTTTTACGGTTACGGTTTTAGTTTTCCTGTCAATTTTTACTGCTTCTGTTTCTGTTCTTGCCACGATACCTTTTGCGTTAAGATAAAATTTCGGGTCACGCACAACTCCTGTTGGCGTACAAAGAAGCATGTTCCGGTCGTCAAACACTCCTCCCACGTAGTATGGATATCCGCACGACGCCATTGAAAGATCCGGCGCTTTCTGTATAATTGTTATCTCTGCGTTCTCATCCATCCTTCGAGCCCTTGCTGCAGCCTTGGGACCCGCAGCCGATCCGCCAATCACGATTATTTTTTTCTTTCCCTGCATATCATTCTCCATTAGTTTTAAATCTTTTCATGTAATAATTAATTCCGTTATAATCAGTTACAAAAATT
The DNA here is from genome assembly GCA_012730035.1 of Spirochaetota bacterium. Classification (GTDB taxonomy): domain Bacteria; phylum Spirochaetota; class UBA4802; order UBA4802; family UBA5550; genus JAAYBQ01. The sequence continues at coordinate 4,683 of JAAYBQ010000112.1, read as the reverse complement.
TTATCTTCACGTATAAGTTCCTCTACAACAACCCAGTCGCTCCCCGCTTCTGAAAGCATGCAGCGAAGAGCCTCCTCCCTCATGGGATGCACTGATGTAATCCCCAAAATATCATCAATAATATCCCCGGTTTGAGCAAAGGCATTCCCCTCGTAACCTGTCAGGCACTCGGTACTGAGCCCTCTCGTGGTGAATATCTGCCATGCCATGTTCACTGACGACTCATCGGGCATGGAAACCCTCTTTTCGGCGGGCGGGCGCAGTGGTATGGATATATAGCTCTTCCGGGGTTTCAGCGAACCGATCAGATCCGCCACTGCCGAAACTTCGTCCGCTCCATCATTAACACCTGTTACAAGCATTGTCTCAGTGGCAAGATAACCTCTGTATGAGCCGGCAAATTCAAGCATCCCTTCATGAATCCTGTTAATGTCAAGCCCCCGGTACGGCCTGTTTATAAAGCGCCAGACTTTTGCACTTACAGCATCAACCTTGACCGAAACCCAGTCCGCGTTCATCAGGTCATCGCGCACATCATCTTTCCACAAAAGTGAGGCATTGGTAATAACCGCGGTTTTTACCCCGGTACGTCTAAGCAGATTTATGCACTCACCAAGATTAACGTCAAGGGTCGGTTCTCCGTCAGGTACAAATGATAAATAATCAACCGCTTCATTTTTTAGAGATGCTTCAGCCAGTTTTTTCTCTGCTGCCTCATATATTTCAGAAGGCTCATAAAATCTGCGCCTCGCACTCTCCACTACCCGGCCGCTTCCAAGCTGGCAGTATATGCATGAATAGCTGCAGTGTTTTGGCGGAATATTATTCACCCCCAGGCTGCGTCCAAGCCTGCGGGAAGGGACAGGGCCGAATACCACACACTGATCACAATTACCGCTCATCCGTGACCACTATCCTTATAAATATATTATCACTGCCGGCGTCACTCACGCACCTTATTATATCCCCGTTCTTAAGGTTCCCCGGTAACATAACTTCAAAGGCGGATTCATCAGGCGCATCCTCCGGCTTTATGCTTATGACAACACCGCCCGCAGCCTCTTGTGAACTTACGCAGATATCATGTATTGCCATGTTCTGCATAATATTCCTCCACATACCGCCGCGGCGTCTTCCGCATCCGCATCCCCTGCCTGCTCCACAGCCCGCGCCACCCTGCATGTTGCCGTTTCCATAAAAAGATTCAAACATGGCATGGCCGGACCTGTCATACAGCATGCGTTTATCAGGATCGCCAAGAACCTCGTACGCCCTGTTGATCTCCTTGAACTTATCCTCGGCAGCACCATCCCCGGGATTTTTATCAGGGTGGAATTGCACTGCAAGTGCCCTGAATGCCCTTTTAATTTCATCAGCGGTTGCATTCCTTGCAACGTTCAGCAGCGCGTAATAATCCATAATCCCCGTATTCATAACACTACGCCTTCACCCCTTAATGCCGTGTTTATTCAGTATAACAGCATGAGTCCCGGCCGGAAGCCCGGTATGTGCAGCTATTACATGGCATTTGACTTTAAGCAGAAAAAAAATATCCCTCTCTTCGTCACACAGGGTTTCATAATTCCCCTGCCCCTTTGCAACAACCAGATCAGCTTCTCTGAAAATCCTGCTGAACTCTTCGGTGCAATCATCAAGAAGAGTCCCGGGAACATCAGAACCGCTTTGAATAACAGAGACCAGCCTGTCCAGACCGACAGATTCAGCATCATCAACAGTAGCATCATTTATTACAGGGAAGCCCCGAACTGCAAGAATGACTTTGCCCGGATCCAGCAACTCTATTAGAAGCCTGTCAAATACAATCTCTCCCGCGTTATCGGCAATATAAAGAATTTTTTTAGCGTCTGAAAGTCTACTTATAAAATAATCCGTATCACCCGAGATCGTTTCAGAAAATGAAGATTCAATCGAAGCAATTACCTCCTGTTCTGTAAGCCCGGATTTTACGCCGGAATCAATAACGTTGCCCGCGATTGCAAGCTTAACTGCAGTAAGTAGCGGATCATCCGAACCTGTTATTATCTTTCTGAACCTGTCAGCCATTGACATTATCAGGGAATTGAATTTTTTTTTCACTTCACAGTACGGATCGGTCGAGCCGCAAAGATCACGCAGTGCCCTGTGTATGTCACGGGCTATTACAGGCGGGGAAACAGTCAGATCCGATTCGGATATTTTTCTGAGAATCTCCCTGAGCGCCTTTTCCCGGAGGCTGTAATCATCAGATGTAAATCCGGACGCCTCTATTGACTGACGGATCAGACACGGCACACAATCAAGAGTTGTAATCATATATTCAGCACCTGCGCCGGGCTGAATATATTATCTGCCATTCATCTTCTATAATTCTTACATCAAAATTAAATTCTTTTAAATATATTCCAACTATGTCAAAATCAACCGGTTTCCTTTCATGCCTGCCACCCTCATGCCTGTGCACCTGATCAACCACATAAAAACCCCTCTCTGTAAAATCAGAAATAATTATCTGGTTTCGCGCAAGCCTGGTCATCTCTCTAATAACACGAAACGGCAGATCCAGATGATGAAATGTAAAAGCGGAAACCACTGTATCAAAATTTTTATCAGGATAAACAAGATCAGATGCATCAGCTGTTATAAAATCGATCCTGTCAAGACTGCGGCTATGTGCTGCATTGAGCATAGCAACCCTGCGATCCGCGGGACTGCTGTCAACAGAAATGATCCGGTCAAATTTATGCCCGAGCATTGCCGCAAGATACCCCTTTCCCGTCCCGATTTCAAGGATTGAATTACAATCACTGTCTATCTGGCGTATAACACTCTCCCTGAGCAGCGCCTGGTTAAGACCGTATTTTTTATAGCTGGCCATCCTTTTAAGATACAGATTATGATTGGCTTCACTCTCAGCCGCTGTAAAAATTTCCGTTTCATTCTTTGCATTCATTTTTTATTCCTGATGTATTGAATTCTGCGTAAACAGCTTAAAACTTTTAAAATAATATTTTCACACCACGTGTGCCGGTTACTTCCTTACAAGTGATGTACGGCAGTCAGGACACATTCTGCTCGAGCAGGGAACACCCTGTCTATGCTGAAAGACTCTGCCGCACACCGGGCAGAAACATTCACCTGTTCCTTTACCTGCAGCGCCACTGCATCCACCTGCCCGGCCACGCCCCATGCCGCGGCCCATGCCCCCCGACCGCATCCCCCGCGATATTGTGCTACTACCTCTCTGTGTTCCGCCTATGAACCTGTCCGTTAAAGTTTTTAAAGCACCGGTTTTTGGCGCAGATTCCACCTTCGAAATAGCGCCCCTTCTGCATACGGCAATACATGCACCGCACTCCATGCATAATTCAGGATCAATCACCGCTTTCCGCAGAAGATCATCAATACGTATAGCCGATACGGGGCACTCCTTTACGCATAATCCGCACCCTGTACATTTATCCGCGTCAATTATTACAGCCATATATGCTTCACCTTGTTCCCGGCATAGGATTTGCCATAAACCATCTGCATGTTGGGCAGCAGGCTCTGACCCCTGGTTTTGCACCCGGGGTCAGAGCCCGGGTTGCGCTTTTTATGCATTATCCTTTTTGGACGTAGATGCCGATTCAAGGGCCTTTATCCTTTCATTAATAAAATCAGCCTGCTCCTTCAGCATCTGCAGTTCTGCATCTGCGGAGTTTTCGTAAGGATCTCCGTATGCACCCTGAAAACTTCTTCCGTTAACAGGCGCATCTGTGGCATAAAACCGGTTTCTCCAGCCCCTGCCCCCTCTGAAATTCCAGCTGGAGGGACCGCGGAATCCTCTGCCCCATCCAGCGCCTGCGTATCCAGACATCCGGTTTCCGCTGCAAAAACCTGCGCCACGTCCTGTCATTGGACCCTGTCCCATAGGACCTGTTCTGTCTCCTCCTGGCATAATAAGCCTCCTTAAATTGTAGTAATGAAAACCATTTTCAATAATCCTGGAAAAAAAATCAGCTCTCAGATTTACAGTTTTCACAAAATCCATAAAAACTGACCAGATGATCATTTATGTGAAAATTATACTTCTGCGAGAGAAAATCCTGTGTTTTGCCCAGACAATTCACCTCTTCATCGATAAAATCTTTGTAATCGATGATTTTTTTGCACTTTACACAAATCAGATGATGATGATGCCCCTTGCCGCCCGGATTGTTAAGAAGCTCATATCTGGCATGGCCATCGCCAAAATCGAATTTCTGCACAATCCTCATCTGCTCAAGTAGCTCAAGAGTCCTGTAAATGGTTGTCAGGCCTATGTCCGGATTTGTCACATGAACCTTCATGTAAATATCCGAAGCGCTTAAATGATCCGGGGTATCATGAAGTATATTGATTATAACCTCACGTGCTGCCGTGACCCTTACGCAGTTCTGGGTGAATTTTTCCTGCCACCATGGACCTTTACCGTGCAAAAAAGACCTCCAAAATGAAAATGATTTTCATTACCAATAAATCGATAAAACCAGTTCATGTCAATAAAAAATATCAAAAATAATCAATGTTAATTCCTTAAAAATTTTACCAATTAACAGGCTCTACTCTTCGCGCCGCCGAAGGCTCCGGGAGGAATCAAATCACACTAATACACTAAAAAAGCACTTTTAGCGGTAATAATAGAAAAATAATTCACCAAACAGA
>JAAYBQ010000111.1 GCA_012730035.1 Spirochaetota bacterium | reverse complement strand
TTCTCTTTTTATTGTTTTTGTGCCGGCTGGGAAACACCGGATTGTACAATTTAGAGCTCCCATTATCAGATGTACATATAAAATAAAGAGCGATAGGGATTCAACAATTAAACGTAAACGACAGTTTCATTAATAAACAGGTCCGGGTCAAAGGTATACATACGCAGCAAATAGTAGAGATTATGTCTCAATTATGAATAATCATCACTACAAAACCAGGGGATTGATATTGCCGGCATAAATGTTTTTGATATTAATCAGTGTTAATTCCCTAACGATTTTGCAGAATAAAAATTTCTTTTATATGCACCAACGAAGACGACTCAGGGAGTGAAACCAACCTTATTACACTAATAAATATTTTAGGAATAATTAGCGGAGATTAATTGCAAAAATTTGACAAAGTTGAAATTTTATATAACTTTTGTTCATGAGGAAAGGTTTCATTGTTATCGCCATTATGGGAATAATTTCATCCTGCGGGCAAAGGTATATATCTCCGGGTGAATTAGATATTATACTGCGTAAAAATGATATTGTAATTGTGGATCTTCGTAATGAAAAAAAATATGCAGATGGGCATATAAAGGGCGCTGTAAGTGCCGAATACCACGAAGCAACATTTATCAGGGATATTACAACATTAGACAGGAAAAGCGAAATAATTCTTTACTGCGGTGAAGGGATCAAGTCCGACAAAGCGGCTTCTTTGATGAAAGAAAAGGGTTTTAAAAGTATAAAAATCTTAAGGGGCGGATATTCGAGTTGGGTGAATGCAGGATTCAGTACTGAAAGATAAATTGTTTTAAAAATGAATATTCAGGGAGGTTTGTATGGGCAGGAAAGGGGTTTTTTTTGTAATATCTTTTCTTCTCGCCGCAGCAGGTTTAAGTCTTTTCGCAAGCGGAGTTGATCATTCAAAATTTGCCGAGCTAAACAGAAGTTTCAGCAAACCGGAGGATGTGACTGCCGCGTGTCTTAAATGCCACAATAATGTTGCTTCAGATATAATGAAGACAAATCACTGGCTCTGGACCAGGAAAACGGACAAAATGCCTGGGCGTGAGGGTAAGACTGTTGATGTGGGTAAAAAGAATGTGATCAACAATTTCTGCATCGCAGTAACCTCCAATGAGCCCAGGTGTACAAGTTGCCATATAGGGTACGGGTGGAAGGACGGCAAGTTCGATTTTACCGACCAGAATAAAATAGACTGCATAGTGTGCCATGACACAACCGGTACATACGAAAAGTTTCCTACCGGAGCAGGTTATCCCGTTGCAAAGGACACAGTATTCCCCGCAAGTAAGAAACTCTTTAAGAAGCCGGACTATAAAAAAATTGCCACAACTGTTGGTAAACCGGGTAAGCAGACGTGCGGATCGTGCCACTTCTACGGCGGCGGTGGCCATGCGGTTAAGCACGGCGCCCTTGACAAATCGCTTCTTGATCCGTCAAAAGAGATTGATGTGCATATGTCTAAGGATGGCGGCGGGATGGCCTGTATAGACTGCCACGTTTCGGAGAACCATGACATAAAGGGACAGCTATATACTGTATCAGTTGAGAACAAAGACAGAATAAGCTGCGAAAGGTGTCATACCAGGTATCCTCATACACAGACGCTTTTTGTGGAGAACCAGCCTGACCGTTCATATGATATTTTTAAAAACAGGCTGTACAAGCGTGAAAAACCGGTTGATAATTTTACACACCGGGTACTCGACAAGCATACTGAAAAGATCGCATGCCAGACCTGCCACATAAAATTTTATTCAACAAAATTCAAGACAAAGACCTGGTGGGACTGGTCTAAGGCCGGTGAAAAAACACCTGAAGGGAAACCAAAGGTAGTCAAGGATGACGAAGGTTATCCTGTATATGATGGTATGAAGGGTGAATTTAAACTGGCAAAAAATGCAGAGCCTGAATATTTCTGGTTCAATGGTCAATCCGATAAAATACTGGTTGGTGATAAAATAGACCCCGACAAAAGACCACTGCAGATCAATAGAATTACAGGAGAGTGCGGAGGAGCGGATTCAAAAATCTGGCCGTTCAAGGTTATGCGCGGTAAGCAGCTGTATGATCCTGAAAATAAAACTCTTGTTATTCCAAAACTTTTCGGACCAAAGGGGAGCGGTGCCTACTGGAGCGACTGGGACTGGCTTAAAGCATCTGAAACCGGAATGCGTGAAGCGGGTGTTCCATTCAGCGGAAAACTTGACTGGATAGAAACCGAAATGTACTGGCCTCTGACACACCTTGTAACACCTTCAGAAAACGCAGTAAGCTGTGATGACTGCCACTCGAGAAAAGGCCGCCTGAATAATGTGCAGGCATGCTGGATTCCGGGCAGAGACCGCAGTCTTGTCCTGGACATACTGGGCTATCTTCTGGTTGCAGGTTCCTTTGCCGGTGTAATTGTCCATGGTACAATGCGTCATGTTTCATCGAAGAAAAGGAAGGAGGACTGATATGGTAAAAAAAGTATACATGTATAAAAAATTTGAACGTTTCTGGCACTGGTCTCAGGCAGCTCTGATATTTTTTCTGATTTTTACGGGATTTGAAGTACATGGATTATACAGGGTCCTGGGTTTTGAACGTGCGGTCGTGCTGCATAATTACGCGGGCTTTACTCTTATTACCCTTATAGCCTTTGCCATTTTCTGGCACTTTACAACAGGTGAATGGAGACATTACATTCCCACAACGGACAAACTTAGAGAAATGCTCATGTATTATTTTAAAGGTATTTTTAAGGGTGAAAGAAAGCCTGTGGGTAAAACAGAGAAAGTCAAGCTGAACCCGCTGCAGAGACTGACCTACGTGGGCTACAAGGTGGCCATAGTTCCCCTGATGGTTTCAACCGGGCTTATATATTACTATGTTGCGCACGGTGACATTCACCTGCGTTCCGTCAAGTATATAGCCATATTCCATTCCATAGGTGCATTCATACTTGTGGCATTTACCATAATTCATGTATACATGACAACGACCGGTCATTCAGTAACTTCGCACATCAAGGCGATGTTTACAGGCTGGGATGAAGTTGAAGAGGAAGATATTACTGAATAATTACTGCATAACTACTGCGTAAATTGATTGCTAAAAGAACCCGGCCATGTTAAAGAAGGCCGGGTTATTTTATGAACAGTTTCCACTTTGTCAGGGCACTGCTCAATAAATTGAGTTATATGTTATTCTGAGGTCTGTATGAAAAAGATATTTTTTCTTTTTATGGCGCTTATGCTTACTGCGCCTGAACTCTACGCTGCAGGAAATAAAATAAAGGGACAGGTTGCCGACGCATCCGAAAAACTTGCCCAGACTTACCGCAAGAACCGGGTCATAAACTTCAGAAAGCCGGTTGCCATACTCGATTTTGAAAATTTAACCCCTGAGGCAAAAAATAACAGGCTTGGTGAAACAGTGGCCGAACTCTTCGCAGCAGAGTTTTCACAGTCCACAATGTTCCGTGTTGTTGAAAGAAAGAACCTTGGCAAAGTACTCGATGAACAGGCGCTGCAGCTTACAGGCGCCACAGAGGGCACAAATGCAGTGCAGGTGGGGAAGCTTCTTGACGCCCAGGCTTTACTGTATGGAAGCGTGAGTGAAACCGGTGATAATTTTATCGTAACAGTAAAGCTGACAGACGTCGAAACAGGCGAGGTGATTGCCCAGACTATGAACGTGCCTAAAGAAGATCTTATAGAGACCAGGGAGTACCTGCTCGATATGGCATACGTAAAGAAGATGGGCGTGGGTATAACAATTAACATTATGGGCCACACTGTGTGCGGTGATAATTCGACATTCAGCCCGGTCATGGAGTTTGAGGATACGGGGCTGCAGCGCCAGTTTGGTTTTGAGATAAGGTACAGGTTTACAAACTGGTTCATGATGGGTGTGGGATACAACATGATCTGGGGACAGGTTGCCTATGTGCCGGACCAGGCGTGCGAATCTGAAATAGAGACACTTTCGGGTTATACATATACAGGACCGGCTCCATTCGTAATTGATGTCAAGGGTTACGATATACCACTTATGTTCTACTTTAACTATCCTGTTACTCGACGCTTGAACCTCTTTGCAGGCGCAGGTATTGCCTATGAAAACCTGACACTCCTTGGCTACTTCGACGATGGCACCGGTAATGGCGGTTGCGGTTTTGGCATAAACCAGTACGGGCCGCAGCTCCAGGAGGAGGTCCTTGTTACCATGTTCAGGGCGGGCGTGGAGTTCTTTGTAACGCCGCGCATGGCAATATCCCTTACATGCGGCTACGACATGGCAAAGATGGAGCCCGATTTTGGAAACCAGTGGCACCTTTTGGGGCTTGAACAGAACGTGGGTTCAGAGATCGACATGAGCGGCTTCTTCTTCGGGCCTTCAGTCTCCTTCTATTTTTAGCATCATGAATTCCCGGAGTTTCAGCCCCGGCGCATAGAGCCGGGGGAATCCGGATCAACCCGCGTATTTTACTAAAATCTTCCCCCAAAAATACCGGCAGAAAAAATGAGTTTGATTTTTTAAACCCGCAGTTTTATATTTACATGCGATAAATCAATCAATGGTGAATATTTATGAACTCGGCCAGACATGAAAATTTTATTCCTGTACGTAAAGTTGAGCTTGTAAAGGCTCTTACAAAAAAAATTCCCGCAAGGCAGAGGGGGGAATTCAACAGATTCTGCCGCATTGTCGGGTCGATCTACCACTTTAACTATCATCAGAACCTTGAGAGACTCAAGGAACTTTACGTTCCATTTGACCCTGATGCAGAAAAGTATCTTGTGCAGATAAAAAGCGATGTTCCTGATAACACTGAAGACAAACAGGAAAAGATACTTGGCGAGATAAATGCCCTTCTTAAAAGCGGCAACTACAAAGAGATCCCGTACAGCGAACTGGAAAAGGCATTTAAAGGCGCGTCTCCCTGGGGCATTGACCTCATTGTCGACTTTAGCCAGTACGAATACTATTCCATCTACTACAAGGGTGAACGGAGGGACTCGCTTGAGAAGAAATACCTATGGTTTAAAAAGAGATACGAGTTCGACATGTACGACAGGATCTTCTTCGCGTTTAAACTGAAGGAGACCTTTACAGAATCGGATACCCTGAGCTTCTCGAAAGATAAACTTTACCTCAAGCTTTTCAAAAATGTTCCCGGCCTTGACCTCGAGATGCTCTTTCCCAATACGAATGTGCGCATTTCTCTTTTTGATAAAGGTAAGGTTATAGTGCCGCTTGTGGCAGGTGGAATCAGTTCACTCTACAAAATCATGCTCTACGTGCTTTCGCAGGGTAGCCCAATGGTACTCTGGCGGCAGATAGGTTTCTGGTCGCTGGTTGGGGGATTTTTTATCTTTGCACTCAAGTCGTTCCTTGGCTACAAGAATACCATCGAAAAGTATCTTAAAACGCTCACGTCTAACCTTTACTTTCAGAACCTGGATAACAACTCGGGTGTACTGACCTGTCTGCTTGACGACGCAGAAGAGCAGGAGTGCAGGGAGATTCTTCTTGCGTATTACTTTCTGTATTCAGAGCCTGGAGTCCACACGCAGAAGAGCCTGGATGAAAGGATCGAACGTTACTTTGCAGAGGAGCTTTTGTTTGAATGTGACTTTGAGGTTGATGATGCTCTGCGTAAACTGAAAGAGCTGGGACTTCTTAAAGTGAAGGGTAAGAAACTGGATGTGGCTCCGCTCAAAGAGGCGTGCAGGATTCTTGACAGGCAGTGGGACGGTTACTTTAATTAGCGGATACTCTTCAATCCACAATCACCCAGAACTCGCCGTTAAACTGAACTGTAATTTCACCGGGACCATCAGTGTCTACGTAGCTGAATATTACCGAGGGATTATTTTCGCGCATGAACATCTCAGCCTCGCCGCCTGAAGTAATCTCAAAGGCCCACCACACCGCAAGTTCAGCGGTATTGCTGTTGATCTTGCCGTCCCAGCCGAAGGGCATGTCGGCCGCAAGGGGCCGTATACCTGTTTCAGTTTCCGGAACGGTAATTAGAATCATGTCGTCATTCTGAAAAAGCATTTTACCTGCTGAACGGAAGAAGAGTCCGGCACGCATGTAGCTCATAGTCCATCCGCTCACAAAATTGCCCCCGGTATCCATTCCGAAAGGAGTGTGCATAAAGGGATTATCAATTGTTTCACGTTCCCTCTGGAGAGCAAAATCATCAAGGCGCTTCAGTGGAAAATCGGAGTTTTTCATTTTACTTTCCTTATGGCATTTTACGAATGAATTTGTACATTCTTTGTAATTCCGGTTTCACCCCGGGAGTGATTCAACTCTGCTTTGAGGGGTGCGCATCCGAAGGCGTTGCAAACACGTTTTTTGCCTGCCGGCAGAAAAAAGGGTGTTTTTATAAATCCGGCCAAATATCTGGATCTTAATGAAACTCATAAGTGTTTGCCTTAATTGATAAATTCATTAAGATCCCGGCATTACCGTTTTGCTGCGTCCGGAATGGACTGTCTGTTAATTAAATCCGTAACTTCTATAATTTTAAAGGCAATGTAAACTGGAATATATCAATAAAAAAATAACAGTCTGATTAAACAGTAGTACGAAAAGATATTTGTTGACACTTGAGTTAAACAGGTTGTATTTTAATACTATGAAATCAGAAGGCTGCAGAGTACATCTGCTGCAGAAATTTATAATAGATCACGGGGGAAATCAATGAGAATTATATTTAATCTGTTCTGTATGCTTATAATGGCAGCGTATTCAGGAACATACCTGCACGCTGATTGTATTGATGGGGACTGCAAAGATGGAAAGGGTAAGTATACATGGAAAAACGGGGCGCACTACGAGGGTGATTTTAAAGGCGGGGCCATGAACGGTACGGGTTCGTACACCGATGAAAAGGGTGACCAGTATACCGGAGAGTTTAAAAAAAGTAAACTGAACGGCCAGGGCAGGGTTATCTACAAATCGGGTGATATCGCGGAAGGCAATTATGTGAACAGTCTTCTTGACGGGGATGGTGCAATTCTTTCTAAAAACGGTGACAGGTACAAAGGGCAGTTTAAAAAGGGCAAAAAGAACGGGCAGGGCGAGTTCATGTTTGTTAATGGAGATTCGTACACCGGCATGTTCAAGGACGATTTTTTCGAGGGTGAGGGTCTGTTTAAATATGCGGCAGGCGGATCGTTTAAAGGTACCTTTGCAAAGGGTAAACCTGTAAAGGGGATATATACAGATGCAGAGGGTAACCAGTTTATAGGCGCGCTGAAAAACGGTAAACTTAACGGAGCAGGCGTAATTATTTATAAAAACGGGGCAAAGTACGAAGGTACCTTTACAGAGAGTGTAATGCATGGCAAAGGAACATACGTTGATGAATTCGGCAACCAGTATGTGGGTGAATTTAAAAATGGTAAACTGAACGGTAAAGGGAAGGTAACATTTAAAAATGGAGTTATAGATGAAGGGATTTTTGCTGACGGTATTCTTGACGGTCCGGGTTCAAGAAAACTTTCAAGCGGTGATATATACACCGGTGGTTTCAGCAGGGGAAAATATAGCGGCAAGGGTACTTACAGAACAGTAAAAAACATTCAATACATCGGTGAGTTTAAAGATGGAGTTTTTCACGGCAAAGGCAGGTTAATCAGGCCCGATGGTTCAGTTGATAAAGAAGGAACATGGGACAAAGGAAAGTTTGTAGATCAGAAATAATCCTCCATGATTAAAATACTCACTGTCAGGACCGGTTTTAATGAAGAACTGGTCGATATAACCGCAAAAGTTTCAGCTGCTGTTGCCGAATCAGGGGTAAAGGATGGACTGGCCTGCGTCTTTACGCCGCACACAACAGCTGCTGTAACAATAAACGAAAACGCCGATCCTGACGTAAGGAGCGATATTATTCTGGGCCTTAAATCCATGAGAATAGAATCAGCTGATTACGCCCATATTGAGGGGAATTCTGCGGCGCATATAAAATCCTCTCTTGTGGGCTGTTCCGAAATTGTAATAATTGATAAAGGGAGACTGCTGCTTGGCACATGGCAGGGAATTTATCTGTGTGAATTTGACGGTCCGCGAACACGTGAAGTCTATGTAAAGATTATCTGATTATTCTTCGCCGAACAGTTCAGGCTGTTCATCCTGGATTTTAAGGTTGTAGTCCAGGCCAAGGTGCTTATACGCGCCTGCTGTAGCCATGCGTCCACGAGGAGTCCTTTTTAAAAGTCCTGTCTGCACCAGGAATGGTTCGTAGTAATCTTCAAGAGTGTCTGTCTCCTCTCCAACCGATATTGCAATAGTTTTGAGTCCCACCGGTCCGCCGCTGTATTTTTCTATAATGGAACTTAATATTCGCCGGTCCATTTCGTCAAGGCCGAGCTCGTCAATATCAAGTTTTTGAAGCGCGTACTTTGTTATTTCAAGATCGATTGTCTCTTTTTTCATTACAACTGTAAAGTCGGCTACACGGCGAACAAGCCGGTTGACAATTCGCGGCGTACGTCTTGCCCTGCGCGCAATTTCAAATGCCGCATCCTCGTCGATCTTTACTCCGATTATTCCGGCGGTACGCAGCGCAATCTTCTTCAGTTCATCGGGCTCGTAGTAGTTAAGGCGAAGGGGGATTCCGAACCTGTCACGCAGTGCAGCAGTAAGCAGGCCGGTACGCGTTGTGGCCCCGACAAGTGTAAAGGGTGCAAGGTTCAGCTTAATGCTCTTTGCGCCTACTCCCTGGCCGATTATTATATCTATGGATCTGTCCTCCATTGCCGGGTAGAGTATCTCTTCTATGGCGGGTGAAAGCCGGTGTATCTCGTCTATAAAAAGGACATCGTTCTCTTCGAGGCCTGTAAGTATTGAAGCAAGGTCCCCGGCTTTATCTATTACCGGGGCTGATGTTGCCTTCAGGTTAACGCCAAGCTCCTGGGCTATTATAAATGCAAGGGTTGTCTTACCCAGGCCCGGGGGACCTGAAAGCAGTATATGGTCCAGTGATTTTTTTCTGAGCCTGGCTGATTCGATAAAAACTTTAAGGTTCCCGGTGATCTTTTTCTGTCCGACGAATTCTTCAAGGCGCGCAGGCCTTAGCGAGATTTCATGGTCCTGCTCTTCGTCAGGTATTTTTCCAGAATCAAGAAGTCTTGTTATATGCTCTGTCATGTCAGGCCGGGGAATAGCTCTTGAGCATTTTGATGATTGAATCAGGCGTTTTAAGGCTGAGGATTTTTTCCCGGAGCTCCGCATCGTTCATCATCTTTGCTATGTTTGCCAGGGTCTTTATGTGCTGTGTAAGCTTATCCTTGGGGACTATAAGCAGAATTACAATTTTTACAGGTTCGTTGTCGATAGATTCAAAGTTGATCCCCCGTGGTGTTACTGCAAGAACTGTTACTATCTCGTTTACCTTCTCGGTTGAACAATGAGGTATGGCAACACCGTTGCCTATGCCTGTGCTCATCGATTTTTCACGCTCAATAAGCGAACTGGTGATGCAGGCTGCATCACTCTGTGATATATCCCTGTTTCTGGCCGCAAGTTCAACCATTTCTGTGATGATCTCCCAGCGGTTTTTAGTTTCAGGTTTTATCAGAATATTATTTTTTTTCAGATTGTCGAGCAGACTCATTTCAGTTCATCAACTGTGAAATATTTGTGTAATAATCGCCTGATATGGCTTATTGTCAAGTCTATATTTTGACTCTGACAGGGGCAGCAGTTAACAGCATCTGCCTTAAAATTAATCAAGATGACAAAGATGTGCTGTCTGTCTAATTTTTATTTAGCAGTTTTTTTATTAATTTTCGTCATCCCCGTCGTCCAGGACTTCAGATTCGAGGTCGTAATACGTTAGAATTGCAGCTGCCGCATTAACGACAAGAGGCAGAAGCTTACGATCAAGCGTTGAGGATATATAAACATTACCATGGACCTGATTCTGTACCACGGCAACAAGTTCCCCTTTATGATAGATGTAGTATCCTATATGCATGGGTACTGCAGAAACGTTCCCGGTAGCCGTTGTCCGTTCAATGTTAAGCTGAATGCTGCCGCTGCGCAGGTAGCCCTTTTTAAATCCTGGCTGTGACTGGTCAGTATATGTTTCGTTAACTTCAATCTGCAGTTCAATGGGAGTCTGCCCGGTGGAGGAGACCCTGCATTTAAAAATATTCCTGTAGTATCCGTCAACCACCGTGCTGAAAAAGATACCCTTTTCTTTACTATAATATTCTGCTGATGATTCACATTCACCTGACCAGATGCTTTTGCCAAGGCCCCTTAATTCATAGGTGTATTTTTCACTAACAGCAGCTTTAACTGTGTCAGTACTGAATCCGTTATCAATGGTTCTTTTTTTATCAAGGCCGTACCTGACCAGGTTCACAGAATAGGGGCCGAATTCCGCCCTGCTTATAGGAGCAGAGACAAATGGTATCTCTGCCACTTCATACCTGGTAAAAGAGGATCTGTCAACATCGGATGGAAAGCCAATCTGGAAATCAATTGTTGAACAACCGGCGGCGATAACAAGGTAGAGTAGCGGGATCAGTTTTTTCATGGAACACCTTCATTTTAATCAGTAATAAACAGGGGAGCGCGCTGTAAAATGCTGTCCTGGTCAGCCGTAAGCCCCTGTGCAAAGATAAGGGGCCTGGATAGTGACCCTTTAATAAAGTTATGTAAACAATAAAATTCCTGACAGTGCTACCGTAAATGTAATGCTGTCTGATTCGGCACAGAAAACCTTTTTTACAAGTTTGTCAAGACCGATTTTTAGATGGGCGCATAATCATTTACTCTTAAAAGGTCATTTTAAAAAGTCCGTACTGGATTTTTTAAAGGCCAGGAGTGCAGCAGTAGAATTTTTTTTATGCAATAAATTTGATCCTGCATGGATGAATTTGTAATCTATATAGAGATTACAGTGTTAATTCCTTAATTATTGTGTAAAATAAAATGCTCTATTCCCTCCGACGCCGAAGGGGGCGGAGGGAATTAAAACGACCTTGTTGCTCTAATAAATATTTTCAGGATTGATTACTGTAAAAATTATGATTATTTTTTTCAGGGAGTTTATGGGAAAGAGCAGATACATAGTGCAGCCGGTTCCTTCCTACGCAGGTAGCTTGCGTACACAAAAAAGGAATGTTCCATTGAGGATAGTGCTTTCGGTAATATTTAACAATATTTACGGCTACATTGGGCTTTCATTCGCCGGGATTGGACTGATTTTTGCCGCTCTATTCACTCCGGTAATAGACTTTGTTTCACCTTTTCATTTTGGCAGCGATGCGTTGACGGTTCAGGGTGCAATAACAGAGGCTGAGCGCACGAATGTATCTCTTAACGAAGAGAATGTAATAAAATACAGGTATACTTTTGAATATATGGGCCGATCATATACAGGAATATCATATTCCACTGACAATAATTACAGGAATGGCCAGCGCGTGAACGTGGAATTTGAACCTGATAATCCACAGATTTCACGTATTGAAGGAATGAGTGTAAAACCCGCCGGGCTGTGGATGCTCTTTATTTATATATTTCCTGGCGTTGGATTTTTATTTCTGTTTTTTGCCTTTAAAAAGGGACTGTCGAAGATCGGAACGATCAGGTACGGAATTATAACCAGGGGTAAGTTCATCAATAAGGAGAGTACTGGTGGATCAATAAACGGGCAGACAATTTATGATCTGTTTTTTACATTTACCGATATGTCGGGCAACGTACATACGGCCACGGGATCCACTCACAAGATCGAGGCTGTAATGGATGAACCGGAAGAGCGCATAATCTATGATCCCTCTAATCCTTCTGGCGCAGTGGTTGTTGATGCAATGCCCGTGTCGGTTCGTAAATTTCTTGAATCAGTCCCTGGGTAGTATAAATACTGCAGAAATCTTCTTGACTATAAAATTGGACAAATCTACAATCTGGCTACTAAATGGGGGTATCATATGATACAGCTTGAAGAGAAGGGGAATGGTCTCTGTGTGATAAAAATAATAATGCAGGAAGTTCACACTCTTGATGTTCCTGAACTTAAAGAGAAAATACAACACGCGATTGTAGACAAGGGGATTAAAAAACTAGTACTTGACCTGTCAGAGGTTAAAATAATAACAAGTACCGGAATCGGTATTTTTTTGAATATCAACCAGATATTGAAGTCGCAGTTCAAACTTGCATCAGCCAACGAAGAGATCAAGAAGGTGCTTGATCTTACCAAAGTTACAACAGTTATGAAACTCTATAATTCAGTTGACGAGGCTGTAAAAAGTTTTCAGTAGCTGCCGTCAGGATCTACTCTCCTGAATTTCAGGAGAGGAAGGGATTCATCTTTCTTTCCATACCCACAGTAGTTTCAGGTCCGTGACCGGACAGGACACGTGTTTCATCTGGAAGTATTAATATTTTTGTTCTTATTGAGTTGATCAGCTGGGCATAGTTACCGCCGGGAAGGTCAGTCCTGCCAATGGAAAAGTTGAATAGCGTGTCTCCTGCAAATAGTACGTCATCAATAAGAATGGACACAGATCCCTGTGAATGTCCCGGAGTATGGAACAGGTCAAGTTTAAGCCCTGCCGCTTCGAGTTCACCCCCTGCCGGGAGTTCCATGTCGGGAGTTATACGGCCGGGATCGGGTACTCCGAACATTCTCGCCTGCATCTGCACGGTTTGAACAAGCTCGCTGTCCAGGCTGTTGACGTAAAACGGCACGTTATACTGCTTTTTTACCGTGTTCACACCATCTATGTGGTCGATGTGCCCGTGTGTGGCAATAATTGCTTCAAGTTCAAGTTTTTCCGATTGTATCTTTGCAAGTATCGGCCGTATGCCCGCTCCCGGATCAATTATAAAGGCTTTCTGCCCGTTAACAACAAGGAATGAATTAACCATGAATGGCCCGTTTGCCAGAGTGAATATTTCCATTTTGACCCGCCTGATAGTGAATTATGTTGTCTGCATAGCATTATTAAACAGTGGAAAATTCTGTCAATACCGAAAGAAAACCCGCCAGAGGCGGGTTTAAATGGAGGTTTTATGTTGTGAGACTATTGTTCAGTTGTTTTCACATGGTTCATCTTCGTAAATATTTCTGGCCATTTCAGGATTAGCTGCTACTATGCATTTCTCTGATTCCGGGATTTTGTTTTCTTTTGTTATTTTTTCAATAATTGTCTTTTTCATATTGTTAACCCTCTGTTTTATAAACTTAATATATAGTATTTTTATTAAATAGTCAAATACTAAAATATTTTTTTTTAAAAATAAAAATTTTAAAATCAGCAGTATCTTTAAAGCAATGGCTGGTGTAAATAACTGAATACAGTTTATTACGGCTGCTGAATGCATGAAATAAAGAGAGCAGTACTGCCGGAATGAATATAAGGATATATAGATTTATGCTCACCCTGGCTGAATAATATCACACCGGAAAAACGGATCTGAAAAACAGAGCAGTATAAATGTTGTTGCATATATACTAAAGTTTATTTTGCTGTATACAGGGATAAAGAGAGATTTGATAAGTTTTAAAATGATTAAAGAAATTCTCTCCGGAGTTTGAAGTATTTTTACGTTTTTCAAGAGTTAAGAATGAAAGAAAAATTATCAATTAATAATTGCGTCC
>JAAYBQ010000013.1 GCA_012730035.1 Spirochaetota bacterium | reverse complement strand
CTTCTGCCGTAAATAGTATTATATTTAATTCTATACCTTAATTTAAATATTGACGAATATATAAATGAGAGGTATTAGTTTACTATAAAACATTCAGACGGGGTAGTACAATGTTATTAAACAACTATAAAAAAAGCGCAATACTGATTATTGCATTCTCCATCGCATTCGCTTCATGCTCCGCTAAAAAGGGTGTACTACACTCAAATGCAAAAATACCGGTCAGTTCAAAAATAGGAATCATAGTAGATTCGCCCAATAACCTTAAAAATGTCGTTCTAGCTTTATTCATGAAAAAGGGTTACCAGGTAACAGCAATTAATGCATCTGACCTATACACCTTCAAAGACGTTTATGACATAGCAGACATGAAAAAACTCTCTTATGACATAGCAGGCGATACGGTTCCCACTGTTGAAAAAACCTACGAAAACATGTACAAGCTTCATATTTATAATTTTGAGCTGAACAAGGCTCAGTTCCTCAGGCAGATAAGGGATGAATGGAACGTGGAATATCTTATTATCCTTGACTATAAAGACTGGGAAAAAGTGAGCTGGGCAAGGGTTATCAACCTGAGAACTTTTGAAATTGACTTTATCGAAAACTACCCCACGGGCTATACAGACAATATAGAGACGATTACAAATCACTTTATCAAAGGGATAAGCGGCCGATAGTATATGAAACGGTTTCTCTCCCTTATTGCGCTGGCCATACTTTTATGCGTCCCTGCACTCCGTCTTGATGCTGCAGAGAGGCTGGCTTTCGGTTATTTTATAAATACTACGGGTAATGACGAATACGATTACCTGGAAGAGGTATTTCCAAAATCAATCGCAAGCGCCATGAGAAACCGTTACAGTTTCCGTACTATGAGCCCTCACAAGATACCGGCGATTGTAGAAAGGTACACAAATGCCATGAATAAATCTGAAAAGATTGTAACGGACGGGGACCTCGCGCTTCTTTCCGAATCTCTTCCCGCGGATATCTTTATATACGGAACTTTTACTCCAGACGAAAATACCAACCGCGTTAAAGTGAAAATATCTGTTCATAAAATCGGGTCTGACACGGTCTTCACATTCGAAGATAATGGTGAACTCGAGATGGGAATATTCAAGCTGGTTGACAGAATTGCACTGCAGCTTAAAAACTACATTGATAAACATACAGCCTACAAACTTGGCGTTATCAGCAAAAAATCAAAAGTTGCCATACTCAGCAATATCGAGGGGGACGAACTTAACAGATGCTATTACGCGTTTATGAACAACGGTTACAGAATATCACCGCTCCACGGCAATGATATATATTCGCGCCTTGATGATGATTCCATAAAAAAAATGATGAAGATTGAGGCTGCCAACGCATCCCTGGATTATATAACCGACAGAAAACAGGTGCAGCTTTTGCACGGTACATGGTCAGGCGCCAGATACCACAAAGAGCTTCTTGCCGCACGCGACACGTACAACAGGTTTGCGTTTGATTTCAAGAAAGAGATGGAACGGGTATTATCGAAGATCTCAAACCAGGACAAAGAACTGGAATATATAATAATAATCGGATTCAACGATGACCATGACACTGCCTGGTACAGGTGCATTGACATAAAAAACAACAGGCTTATGAGTTTCCGTTACGGTATCGAGGGTGACACTGTTGACGAAGTTACACAGAAAATAATAACAGACATGACCTCACCCCTTACTGTAATAGAATAACCGCTACTTCTTTTTACTCCTGAGCAGGGCCCCTGCCCTGTCGTACATTCCAAGAGAGCCGTAAACCCTTACCAGAGCATTCACAAGTTCATCGTCCGCCGGCCCGGTTCTGTATGCCCGCAGAAGATAATCAGCCGCCTCGCTGAATCTTTTTTTCTTTTCGAGGGCAAGCCCCGTATGGTAATAAAGCATCTGCGTATCGCTGTAACCGCCCCTTTTCGCGCGCATAAACATGTCGTAAGCCTCATCAACGCGTCCGATCCGAAGCAGCGAGACCCCGTAGTAGTATGAAATATCGATATGGTTCATGAGTATACCCATGCCGTAATAATACAGCACATCGTCATACGCATCCGCGTAATAAAGGATCTTTATAACCTTTGCGGCTTCGAATTCATTGTACTTCCCGCTTTCCATACCAGATGTATACATTTCAGCACCCTTGCGTTCATCTCCGAGCCTTATCATCCCCATGCCCGTAAGTCTCTTCAGCTCATTGTTATCCATGTAAACGTAGAGCAGCGGTTCTGAAAATTTTACCAGCTCCGCGTAATTGCCGTCGTCATAAAATTTTCTGGCCCTGTACATATACTGTCCACCAGGGTACCTGTACGCAAAATAAAATTTAAGGTAGAACCTGTATATTTCCGTATGATAATAGAATGGCAGAACAAAAGACCCGGTTACAAAAACTATAAACAGGATAAATTTTTTCATATACTGTGAACCTCTCTGCGTTCATTATAATATCCCGGATGCTGATTTTCCGCAATAATTAAACTTGTGACACCGGGATTTATTTCTTGAAATAAATAAACCCCGAAAATAAAATTACATTGTAAAATAGTTCCAGTACCGGAACGTGATTATTGAAAAAAATTTTTCCGGAACAATTACTGTTTTTTCGATAATAATTCCTTAAAAATTTTCAGAATAAAGACTTAATTATTCCCACAGCCAAAGGCCGCGGGAGCAACTAAATCACCAAATTACAGCAAAAACTATTTTTTTAGAATAATTATTGGTTTTTTTTTTATTTTTTTTTAATTCATGACGTATTCATTAATAAAGGACAGAGATGAAAACATTCAAGATATCAATTTTTTCAGCAATAATGCTGTTTACAGCGGGCAATTCGTGGGCCATAACGGGTGATGAAGCCATGGCCAATTTCAGGAACAGGATGAACGGCATAAGCAAAATGACCGGCATAATATCCTGGTCCAACTCAACGGGCGAGACATACACCGGCAGCTTTAAATACATGAACCCGGGTAAAATTTATATCAAGTTCAGTTCACCTTCGGGCCAGATAATCGTTTCCAACGGCAAAAGTCTGTGGATTTATTCACCCGGAAACAATATATGCGGCGTTCAGGATCTGGCGGGTGGCGGTTCAGGGGGAATAACAGCTTTCACATCCGGTTATCTTGCGATTGTAACAGCGCAGGGCCCCGGCGGCTACACCATCAAGCTTAAATCGAATGACAAAACATATAATGAAATACTGCTCATACTTGATTCAACTTTCTTTCTGAAACGGGTCATATTCAAATCAAAAGACGGAGGATCGATCAGCTTCTCACTATCAAATGTGAGCACCACTGCGCCTGTTATGGCAAACATATTCAGTTTTGACGTCCCCTCCAGCGCGCAGGTCGTAAAAAATCCGCTGAACATAAAATAACATGAAAAATCCGGGATACATACTGCACGCAATAGCCGCCCTTCTGATTCTCGCAGCGGCAGTTCCAGCTATAGCCCAGTACAACGGCGATGAACCTGAATACAGATCAGAGGATTCACTTAATTACACATACATAGGGCCTGTACTTTCAGCAGGCATAGTAAAACCCCGCTACACGGACTGGTTTGAGACCGAAACAAAAACAAAAAGTATGACCGGAATATTCTATTCGGGCGGCGCAGCGATTGCAATATTTGCAGGCAGTTTCTGCGGCGATTTTCAGATAAAATACGTCTACAACAGCCTGGACTATAACCTTATGTTTCTTGAAACATCAATTTCCGGAAGGTACCTTTACCCGGTAAACAACTGGTTCTCAGCAGGCGGCGGCCTGGGATTCTATTTTGCGTCAGAACCTTCAAATATGGACTACAACGGCAGCGCAGGAATTATGCTCCCCATAACCGCTATGTTCAGCACAACAGCCACAACCAGGCTGTTTATTGACATATACGCCGGTTATGGCAGCTTCGGGATCGGCGAATCCACATCATCGCTATCCGCTGGATTGCGCGCCGGTTTTGTTTTTAAAGTTGGAAGAATATAAAAAAATAATCCAGTACAGCGCTGTCCCGTCCGCGCCTCTCTGCACATGGACTTTTCTTTCTACTGCCCTGTCATACGGATGCACCAACGCGCTCAGTATCGTCATAATCACACTACTTCTTCTGGTTACAGTTGCGGCGACTTACATAACATTCCGCAGACTCTACCCGACTTACTGCTCACGAAAAAAACGTGCATGTGCAATAATCCTTTTCGCTGCAACTCTGGCGGCCCTGACTCTTTTAATAAATGCCGGTACCGGAAGTTTAATGAACCGCGAAAACCTGCCTGCAGGGCTGACAGGCTTTATAGCAGAGATCGAAAGCGTCGAAAAAAAAAGATACAACAGCGACCTGGTCTTTAAAACTGAACTGAGACCCGGGTTTTACGCAAAGGGAATTCTTACATATACCGGTAACCGGGCAATAAACCGGGGCAGCCAGGTGGCGGTGCATAAAACCATCAGATTAACCGATCCTGCAAAAAATCCCTACATGCTCAGGCTTGTGCGCAGGGGGATCCATTACGCAGGTACCGTGAACGATATTGATATTTCAATAACTGTGAAAAGCGAAAAAACCTGGCGAGACAGGCTGCAGGACGCGACCTCCCGGAAAATAGCAGGCATATTCCCCGAGCCCGTTACCGCGCTTCTTAATGCACTCTATTTCGGTGATACATCTCTTATAGACAAAAAAACCATGATTCATTTCCGGGACGCGGGCACACTGCACATACTGGCAGCATCGGGCATGAACATTGCACTCGTGGCATCGATCCCCATGCTGCTGCTTCTGGCGGCAGGTATCGGCCGGCAGAAATCCATGCTGATCTCTGCCATGGTCACCGGACTCTACCTGCTTGTTACTGACATGCCGGTTTCACTTGTACGCGCAGCTGCCATGTACATGTTCATGACCGCGGGATCGCTAATGTGGCGAGAAAGGAATCCGTTTAATTCACTTTACCTTGCCGGAACTTTAATAATACTGCTTATGCCGTGGGAACTTTTTAATCCGGGATTTCAGCTGAGTTTCGGAGCAACAGCAGGAATTCTCTTCTTTTACAAAATGTACAGCAGGTCACTGGGCAATCTTCCCTCTGCGCTTAGAAGTTCCCTCGCAGTGACATTCGCCGCACAGACTGCAGCTTTCCCCCTGATATACCTGCACATGGGACAGTTCAATCCGGCCGGGTTTATTACAAATATCTTCGAAATACCAATGATTACTGCGATTATTATGATTTCACTTGCATGTATAGCTGTTTCCTTTGTATCAACTGCTGCAGCTTTATTCTTTGCCTACCCGGTTTGCCTTCTAAGTAAATGCGTCTTTGGCCTTAACGGTTATGTTTCATCGCTTAAACTGAACTTTTACCCTGAAAGCGCAGTTATACCGGCAGCGGTACTTATATTCTCAGCATTGCCGCTGATTAATCACCATTTTTTTTCAAGATTAAGGGCCTGGCCAATCTTTGCATCCTGCCTGGTATCAGTACTGATCCTTAAATACGGGTTTTATGAAACCGGTTCAAGGGCTGTCCCGGCCAGCAGCACGGTCGGATTCAGGTTTGAACAGGTCAGCGATAGCCTTAAACTGGTCCTTGATCTGGATGGATCCGACTTACTGGGGGAAGATAACCTGTTTTTTATAAGAAAAGTTCATCCCGAAATAAAAATAATTGAAATTTCAAACAGTACGTGGAATAATATATCTGCTTGCCGTTTACTGATGAATGATTTTATAATTGAAGAATGCATAATCGGCAATGTAGAATCAATCGACGCGGGTTTTACCGGCTTTCTTAAAATATTGCAGAAGGAGAATATCAGGGTTACAATCAGGCCGGTCAAAGGAACCTGATATAACCTTAACAGAATATGGAACTACTTGTTGCTGATGACCTGGAAATAAGCAGAAAAATTGATAAAGGTGACGACATCACTGTATCATTCAAATTTATTGATGAGACCAATCTTCTTCAGATTAACGCTATCCTGCTTAAGATTCTTTCCAGGCAGGGTAATGTTTTTCTTCTGGAAACGCTTATAACAATTATAAGAGAAATAATATTCAACGCATTCAAGGCCAACCTTAAAAGAATATACTTTGAAAAATCCGGCGTAAGCATAACGGACACTGCAAAATATAATGATTTAATGTCCTGCTTCAAGGAAGATTTTCTGTACAACCTTGACGGCATCAGGTCAGAGATACTTATACAGAACAGATACCATATCACTGTAACATTCAACCGGCCCGGCAAAGAAATTCATTTTTCGGTTTTCAACAACGTCACAATAATCGAAGAGGAGTACAAACGGATCAGGGAAAGGATCGAACAGTCGAAGAACTTTCAGAACCTGGCTGACGCATACAACGATGTTTACGACTCCACAGAAGGTGCAGGACTGGGACTTGTCCTTATGATCTTTCTTCTGCGGAATTCAGGCATAGGCGCAGACAACCTGGATATACACCACAATGACAGGGGTGTTACCGTTTCACTTACGATACCTGAAAAACTGAATACCTACGACATAGTTTCAGATGTTAAGGTAAGGATTCTCGCAGATGTTGAATCACTGCCCACATTCCCTGAAAACATAATAGAACTGCAGAGGCTGTGCAGCGAAAAAAACACAACAATAGACGCGATATCTGACAGAATCAGCAGGGACCCGGCACTCACAGCTGACGTTATAAAACTGTCCAATTCCGCGGGATTTGTTCCCGGTAAAAAAATTGTCACAATAAAAGAGGCTGTTAAAATTATCGGCCTTAAAAATCTCAACCTTATTCTGACTGCGAGCGCCACGAGAAAAATACTCGATAATAAATATAAAAAGTTTGAGGTCATCTGGGAACACTGCATCAGGGTAGCCTACTACTCACGCGAGTTAGCCAAGAAAAAAAATCTGGCAAGCCTGGCTGATTCAGCCTTTATTGCAGGCCTGCTTCATGACATCGGCAAGATTGTTCTTCTTTCAGCAGACCCCAATGTTGTTAATATTATTTCTGAGATTACCAGAAACAAACAGATGCGCTCATCATCAATACTTGAAGAGATATCAATAGGTGTAAGCCATGCCGAAATTGGCGGGTTGATTGCCAATAAGTGGAACTTTCCCGCAGACCTGACAAAGGCTATCGAATTTCACCATTCACCTCTTAATGTAGAAAACGATTACAGAATTCTGACATGGATAGTCTATACCGCAAACATGCTCTGCGGAATCGAAACGAACAAATACAGCTACTATTACCTTGAAACAGATATTCTGAAATGGCTTAAAATAAGCACCCTCGAAGAACTCAAAGCGTTTCATGAAAGCATCAGGAACAATTACCTTAACCACCTCTCTTTAATGGGATAGCTTTGATGCACCGATACATCCTGTCCGATGCCAGAAGCGGGGCCAAAACGCTTTCGGTAAAAACAGATAATAACGAAAGGGAAATAAGAATACACTCGGCTTATGATCCGGTAAAAGAGGCTGAGCGCAGCATCGCTGAATTTAATCCCGGACGTAATTCTGTAATAATTGTATCAGGCATAGGCCTTGCATACCACATTGATCTTCTTAAAAAAAAATTCAGCGCGTTAAAATTGATAGCTGTTGAAAACGATCCCGAAATTACCGCTATCTGCCGCAATGTGAACAGCAGTGTTCTTGATAACGTGCACATAATCCACGATGAAAATGATATCCAGCTGATTTTCGACAACTTCAGCATGTCAGGATTTACCGGGATCAGCCAGTACATTCACAGACCTTCGTACCAGATTAATCCCGCATTCTATGAAAAAATAATTTCCCAGGTCAGGCAGCAGATTTCGGCCAAGGTGAGTGACCTTCTCACCAGGTTTGAATTTGAAGAGAGATGGATGAAAAACATCTTCATGAACCTGAAGCATATTGAAAATTCCATACCG
>JAAYBQ010000110.1 GCA_012730035.1 Spirochaetota bacterium | reverse complement strand
CAGCGGCAGAATCGTACTCCCTGTTTACCTCAACTACAGGGACAGGTATACACGGCTGCACATTAATCTTACCGGTGTCGCGGTAAAAACTTTTACCGGTCCTTTCAACCCTGAACTGATGCTGGCCCTTGAAAAAAAGGAAGAAAACTGGTTTCTGGACACCGACATCTCATGGTTTTACGATATCATCAGTTTTTCATGGCGAACTCCCGTAACCGGAAGAGATGAAGGACAAAATATAAATGATAAACTAATGGCTACAAATCAAGACAACATAAGAATAAACAAACGGAGCACAAACAGGGATGAATCGGTAAACTATTTCGGATGGGACTTCCTCTTCGGCTGGATGGCCTACAGGCACGCCGACACCCGTTACCACTGGCGCGTGCTGCCGCTTGCCTGGTTCACATATAACGAAGCTTCAGCAGACAGTCTAAGGATGATACTGCCTTTCTACCTGTCTTATTATTCAGAGGAGACAAAAGAAGGATACTTTATGCTCGCCCCGTTTTACGCTTCTCAAAGCGAGGGTGAATCATATAAACGCGGATGGCTGATCAACCTCTACTGGGATGAATACGATGCTGCTGGCAATTACAGGGAAAAGACCATACTCTGGCCATTTATAAACTGGCACTATTCACCGGACAGGTACGGCTTCAGGTTCTTTCCGATCTTCTGGTACAAAAACTGGAAAGAGGGCGACGATTCCATTTCACGCTCCATATCTCCCCTGCACTACAGCATGAGCATAAAAGATGAATCGGGTGACTGCACATTCAGGCGCATTATTAATCCCGCATTCTACACGCACAGTACCGCAGGTGAAACAGGCGTATCATTCACCTTCTTTGCTCCCATAATTCCGCTATACTATTACAGCAAAGATATAAGGACTGGCGCAAACGGTCTGGAGATGAAAGATTCAATATCCATTTCGCCACTTCACATATATTCAGAACATTCAGTTAAAAATAATATTGAATCATCAGATTCATCAAAACTTATGATACCCGTACTCCCCCTGTTTTACAGGAGCACCAAGGGCAGCTACAGTCACTGGAACTTTCTTGGAATTGTCGACAGCTGCCGGGATGCTAATTACAGCAGGTTTTTTATTTTGCCCTTATTTTATGCATCGCAGGAGGGTGATGTTAAATACAGGAACATCCTGGGTATAATTGACTGGGAAAAAGGCGGGGATACTGACGGTTCGTCCATGTTCCTGCCATTCTACATGTATCGGGGCGGTCAGGACAGCAGCCTCACCCTTCCGCTCCTGCTTTCGTTTTTCAGCAGCGGAAGTGACTGGAGCACAAAATTTATCGCAGGAACATATATTCATACGTCACCCGATTACACCCGCCTTGATGTACTGCTGCTATTTGATCACACCTGGTACAGGTCGGGTAACAGGGAATACAATGAATACGATTTTCTCTTTTCACTTGCAGAAGTTGATATATCTTCTGAGGTCTGGGAGATGCGCGCAGCGTGGGGAATACTTTTTGAACACACAAAGAACCGTAAAAACGGCACTTACGACTTCGATGCCTTACTCTGGTTCGCCGGCGCTGACAATGAAAACGGCGGATTCCACCACAGGCTTATGCCCGTATGGTACTACCAGTCCTATTCGGAGAACGACTGGTTCCTGGTTGTTCCGCCACTGCTAAGCTATTTCAGTGAAGACACCAGCGGCAGGTTTGACATGGCACTGCTCGGTCTGCTTTATTACAGAAACGAAAACAGTTATGACTATGAGGATAGAAGGCACATTCTTCTTGGAATAATCTACGACGAAGTCAAAAATCCTGAAAGAAGATATCATTCCCGCGGCAGCCTCTGGGGACTTTTATGGAATTATGAAACCGAGGAGCAGACCGGTTTTACAAAATTTACAATACTTAAAGGACTTTATAAATATGTTGATAAAAACGGCCAGGTTAATCACACTATATTGTGGTTCCTTTAAGCCTGAAGTTATAGTTGACACTCAGTATTATATTTATTTTACTATATTTCGTATCAGCAGTATAATGCTTTCATGAAACTGCTGAAAATCAACAGCACAGCGGCAAAAAGATCATCCCCTCTTTTAAGTTGTGGAAAAATTAATTATTCAGGTGAATTAAGTGGAGAACATTACCAAAGCCCAGAGGGGCAGAATGGCAATAAGGACTTTCAAGATCACTGCTGATGCGCTGGCACTCAGGGGCTACTACAAACCATCAGGACGATCAGGGCAAACACTTGAGGAGAGCCTGAAAGTCCTTTCTCCCGAAATATACGGGACAATGAATGATCCCCGAATAATTGAGCTCAAAGGCCTTGAGTACGTCTTTGACAGGCTCCCCTGTGGTATAGAGGAATGCTCCCGGATAACACTTACCGCTGAGGAGCAGCTTGAACATACAGCTTTTGAAAAGATAGTACCGCTTAAACGCAGGCGGGTGTCATACAGGATCAGTGAAAGCGAAATAAACTTTATTATTACCCAGGGTATGAGTGAAATCTATGATATCCTGACACACCTGACATACCTGAACATCGAGTCGCACAAGATTAAAAATCAGATACACGACGAAAGCGGGCGCATATCGCAGGAGTGGACAACCCTTGAACATCATGTAAAGAGCGGAGAGCTACAGGGCGCAGAACTTGATAAGGCGCTCTGGAACCTGGGTATAATCCTGGGAAGGTCATTTCAGGAAACAAAGGATACATACCTTTATCTTGAAAATTCACGTAAAACAGCTGGGAGCAACAACGGCCTGTTTAAGATAATATATAACATGGGTAGAAGAGCCCATGAGGATGACAACAATCGCGACAGTATGCTCATGATATATTTTACACCGTCGCTGCGTGATATGATCGGAAGGCACAAGTTCGGCAGGGCTTGGGCCGAGTCCATGAAGAAAAAAATTCTTGAACTGGGTTTACACGACAGGCCCATACACGTAATCAGCGCGAACATGCACAGCGTGATGAACGCGCTCTACGCCTACGGCGCGTTGAAGGATAATCCTGTCGCAAATCAGACTGACCTTTATGATTTTATAACTAAATGCAGGGACCATTCAGACACAATCAGGGAATACGCACTTAAGCACGGCATGCATGAAGTGCCAGACACAACCGGCTTTTCAATAGACTGCCAGATAATCGACATGGCATTTTTTGGAGATACCCCGTTTCACCCGGACATAAACATAAAGCCGGCTGATGAAAAGAGCGGCAAACCCGTAATCATAGTAATGGATTATGCATTCGGCGCGCAGGCATACGAGGTGATGGATGAACTTCTAAGCCCGCACTATCACGGCGAAGAGATAAGACAGTTCCGTTTCAGGTCAATTTCTATCATGGGAAAGGCCGGGATACTGCCGGGACAGAAGGGTGATATAATGCTTGCGACAGCTCATGTTTTTGAGGGGAATCCCCACAACTACATTGTGGACAATGACCTGAAGCCCGAGGACTTTGATGGTTCTATCCCCGTATTTGTCGGGCCCATAGTAACAGTACTCGGAACATCACTGCAGAACAGGGATGTACTGGAAAAATTCCAGAAATCTACCTGGCGTGCCATAGGTCTCGAGATGGAGGGAGGCCATTATCACAGGGCTATAAACGCGGCGGTAATACGCGGACACATAGCAGGCAACATAAAGGTCAGGTACGCGTATTACGCATCCGACAACCCCATAATAAGCGGACAGACTCTCTCTGCGGGAGGACTGGGGGAAGAAGGAATAAAACCCACGTATATGATAACACTGGTTATGCTGGAAAAGATACTGGGTTAGGGCTATTTGTATTCCTTAATTTCCATTTCGCCTTTAACCGCGAAATAAACACCCTCTTCCATTGCTTTCATCTCATCCTCGCCCGGATAAACAACAACCTGTGCGATAAACCCTACCT
>JAAYBQ010000109.1 GCA_012730035.1 Spirochaetota bacterium | reverse complement strand
TACTCATTCTTCTCCCTGTCTGCAGGTCATGGTACAATTCCAATCAGATATTAACATATAACAAAAAAATTGCCCTGCTGTAAAGTATTTTAGGAAAATATTTACCCCTGAATGCCTTTAAAACAGCAGTACCGGGTTAATTCAAAAATTTAATCATTGCTATAATAAACTTATAATTGTAAAACTGTAATTATTGCAGTTAAAAAAATTCATCTTTTAATGCTATAATTTAACAATGTTAATTCTTCAAATATATTACGAAATAAAGGACTCTATTCCTCCGGGCGGCGTTAGGAATAAAATCACAATATTACATTAAAAAGTATTTTCAGTAATAAAACGGCTAATTTAGTATAAAACAACATGGAGGATCTATGGGAATACTAACATTAATACTGGTCGGACTGATCGCAGGTTATCTTGCGGGACTTATCTGGAAAGGCAGAGGATTCGGTATTGGCGGCAACCTTCTTGTAGGTGTGGCGGGATCGTTCTTTGGAAGATTTTTATTCAACCTGGTCGGTTTTTCTGTTTACGGATTTGTCGCGCAGATTGTTGCAGCAATCGCCGGTGCCATAGTACTTTTGTGGATCATCAACAGGATCAGGTAAAACAAGTTTCTGCAGCAAGGCACATTAAGGGGATATTCCATTGAAAAAAATTACAGCTCTCATAATTACTCTCATGGCAATTCAGTTTACCGGCCATGCCGTAGCAAAAGATTTAATTACAAATTCAGTTGTAAAAATATACACTGTTTCGACCCGCTACAGTTACGAAAATCCGTGGCAGATGTCGGGCCAGTCAAAGGGGACAGGTTCGGGCTGCATTATCGATGGCAACAGGATACTGACAAACGCCCATGTCATAAGCAACAGCACGTTCCTGCAGGTCAAGAAGGCGGGTGAGGCCGAGAAGTATATAGCGAGGATAATCTCTGTGTCCCATGAAAGCGACCTTGCCATACTCACTGTGGATGACCCCGGGTTCTTTAAAAATTCAACACCGGTTAAAATAGGTGAACTGGCACAGGTGCGCGACAGGATTGCTGTCTACGGCTTTCCAACCGGCGGCGACGAGATGAGTATAACAGAGGGTGTTGTTTCACGCATTGAACAGCGAAATTACGCCCACAGCAGCGCAAACCTGCTCACTTGCCAGATCGACGCGGCCATAAATCCCGGGAACAGCGGCGGCCCGGTTATTATTAACAACATGATTACCGGTGTAGCGTTCCAGTCGGCTACCATGGGTGAGAACATAGGCTACATGGTTCCCGCGCCCGTTATAAAACATTTCCTGGACGACATAGCAGACGGCAGATACGACGGTTTTCCGGAACTTGGAATAAAGTTCCAGGACATGGAGAATCCCGCACTCAGGGAAAAGTACGGGATGAAGCCTGAACAATCCGGTGTTATGGTTATTGATATACTTGTGGATTCACCATCCCGCAACATTCTCGCAGTTGAAGACGTTCTTCTTTCGATAGACGGTGTCCCCGTTGCCAATGACGGGACAGTTGAATTCAGGAAGGGTGAACGTACTTCGCTGAACTACGTTGTACAGAAAAAACATATCAATGATTATGTTGCATTGAAGATTCTCCGGAAGGGTACTGTCCGGGATCTGCGTGTACGACTTACGGTAAACATGAACTCAACCCGTCTTGTTCCATTCGAACAGTACGATGTAAAGCCTGAATATTACATAAACGGTGGACTTGTATTCAGTCCCCTTACAAAGAATTACCTGCTCGAATGGGGCCGACAGTGGTTCTTCAGTGCGCCGACAAAACTTCTTTACTACTATCAGAACGAGGTCCGCAGCGCTGACAGAAAGCAGGTTATACTTCTTGTTAAAGTCCTGGCCGACGAAATCAACCTGGGATACCATGATTTTGAAAATCTGGTTATAGTCAGGGTTAATGACCGGAAAGTTTCCACTATTGAGGATGTGGTAAAGGCATTCGAAGAGAACAGGGGAACCTATCATGTTGTTGAGGATGATACAGGTGTTAAGATTATCATAACGCGCGAATCTGCTGAAAAATTCAGCCAGAGGATACTGGAAACGTACAGGATAGATTCCGACAGATCTGCGGGCCTGAAAAAATAATTTTTTATGCAGCTGAATATCTATGCACAACTGCAGAACAGACCTGTGCCGGCTATTTGTGCTTCCAAAATAGTGCCATTTAATTATTGATCAGCCCGGGCACTTCCGGACATCCATCTTCACGGGAATAACATCAGGTTTTGGGTAATACAAAGACAGGCCTGGTAAATTATTAAAAGGCCACAGCCGGGACTTTTTGTAACAAAAACCCGGATATAATTCTAACTATAAAGTCTTGACATACGGTTTCAGCATAATAAAAAATTAACTATAAATATAAACGGAGAGAAGCAATGCTTAAACGTGTATTTCTGTTTCTTGCAACAAACATACTTGTAGTACTTACAGTAAGCCTGATTCTTAATATACTACTCCCGGCCCTGGGGATACAGGTAGGTGGCGGTATTTACGGCCTGGCCATTTTCTGCGGTGTTTTCGGTATGGTCGGCGCTTTCATTTCGCTTGCAATGAGCAGGTGGGTGGCAAAAAGGGCATACAATATTCAGATTATAAACAATAACACCCAGGATTTTCATGCCAGGGAGATTTACCAGATGGTTGTGCGCCTTTCACGCCAGGCCGGACTTAACACCGTACCTGAAGTGGGCATATACAGCGCAAAAGAACCAAATGCATTTGCTACCGGGCCCTCAAAAGATAAATCACTGGTGGCATTCTCTACCGGCCTTATCAATTCAATGAACCGCGAAGAGATAGAGGCTGTGGCAGCGCACGAAATAACTCACATAACAAGCGGAGA
Source organism: Spirochaetota bacterium (assembly GCA_012730035.1). Lineage (GTDB taxonomy): Bacteria > Spirochaetota > UBA4802 > UBA4802 > UBA5550 > JAAYBQ01. The sequence goes on along the minus strand of JAAYBQ010000109.1, from coordinate 16,115 downwards.
CATGGTAACCATGACTCTTCTTACAGGTATAGCAAACGCCCTTGTCATGTTCATCGCAAGGCTTGCTGCCATGGCTATTGACAACTTTATGAGCGACGAAGATGGTAATGGCGGTCTTGGATTTTTCGGCTATATTATGATTGTAATGCTTCTGGAGACCGTGCTTATGCTCCTTGCTTCAATACCAATTGCAGCATTCTCCAGGTACAGAGAATTCAGGGCGGATGCCGGTGCTGCCAAAATCACTTCACCGCGTGCAATGGCTTCAGCTCTCCAGAGACTTGGCGAAATGACCAGCATTCCGCAACAGAAGGACTCTTTCGCAACCGCAAAGATCAGTTCTTCAAAGCGTATGTCGCTCTTTGCCACACACCCATCACTGGAAGAGAGGATAGCGCGGCTGCGGCGGATGTAATCCCGAAAAACATCATACAAAAAGGCTGACGCTGCAATGGTCAGCCTTTTTTAATCTATACCAGAAGTATCTTAAAGGTCATTTTCAGAAAGAACTATAAAATAATCATCCTTTGCCGGTCTTATAATCCTGTCCTTGGGCATATTCACATTAACACCAAAATCCCTGTCCACATCATCGGCATAAACTCCGTACCTGTAACCAATTAGTATTTCGTTTCTCCTCTGCGCCAGTAAAATCAGGTCGGCAAAAGTAACACTTTCAGGCAGCGTGTCAAGGTACAGGTCAATGGGTTTCAGGTATATCTCTGACCCCTCCTCTGTAAAAAGATCTTCGTAAACGCCGAGTATGGGTGGATTTTCGGCCACCTGTGCCAAAATCTTAGAAACCATTTGTCCCGATATGATAGAGTCGTTAACTCCTGTGCGGGCGACAAGTTCAAGGTTCGAGGAATTCATAACCTCGGTCACAAGCTTTGTTGTCACTCTACTGCCGGTTCTCGTTTCATATTCCCTGAACAACTGGCGTATAAGAAGAAGAGTCGTGATCGTTGTTGAATCAAGTTTTTCAGTATCCTCCTCTGCCTTGTTCAGAATAATGACGTTATCGTAAGTTTCCGGCTTAAGCCTCGCAAGGTCGCCCATGCTCAGAGGGTCATACTGGAAAAGTTCAAGTTCAATTCCAGGGTATCTCTCTTTCAGTTCATTTATCTCTTCAAGCTCGTCATCCTGGATGTTATTTATGACAATGTGGATAACCGATCCTTCAGGAATATAATCGGTGTATTGCTCAACAACAATCCTGGCTTTCGCATTCCATCCTATTATGAGTTCGCGTTCCTTTTTTATTTCAAGCTTTCTGGAACTCAGTTGCAGATTAACGGGTGAATAGAGCTTCTTTTTTGCAAGTTGTATCGATGAATCATCTTCTGCAATAATAATAATTTCATCCAGCGCTGCCGGCCTGTAATCGTTCCCCGGATTAAGTGTAATTTTTCCATCAGGAGCCTTAATGCCAAGCGGCACCCCGTCTTTGAAATAGAACGGGAGATCTCCGAAGGTGACACCTTTCCAGTCCGCACCGTAAAAATAAATCTCTGAGCCTGAAAAACCTATTATGTGATCATAAACTACTCCAAGACCCGTTGTCCGCGATGACTGCACAATAATCTTTGCTATCATCGACTCTGTTTCGACCATGGTAATATGTTCCGGGTCAAGACTGAGCATTACACCTCGCCTTGTTGTATCAAAAACCTCTGCGATAATATTAGGGGGAGTAGGATCAAACCTGGACGCAGCCACAACTGCCAGTATGGTCTTGAGCACCTTCGCATCCGAAATTATTTTTTCCTCATCAGTGGCCGATTCGCTGCACATTGGCAGAATTACAACTGCTCTCGCCTCGTTTACACCGACACGCCTCAGAGATTCAAGGGAACTGGTCTTGCCGTTGCGTGTTATAATTTTTGTAGTCTTTCTTTCAGGCACGCGTTCAAGAAGAATATCATCCATCTCATCCTTCTCCATCTCGGAGAGTATAACCACGGAGCCTCTGCCGCTTTCATTGGCAACAATGAGCTCTTTGATTATTTCAAATACCATCTCGCCCCAGCCCAGCACCACTATGTGCCCCTTTTCAAGTACTGCGCTTCTGCCCTTGCGCAGGTCGGACATTTTTTTATCAAGCTCCGTGGTTATAAAGGCAATCACGCCTGAAAAAAAGATCATGCCCAGCAGGATAGTTACTATGCCCACAATCTTCATCGGCATGCTGTTATCGGTATCCTCTGCGACCGCGCCTGCGTCGGTAATCTGCAGAAAGCTGAGCCAGATGTCATTGATGATGTTTTCGGAAGTACCTGATTTAAGAATAAAATATTCAACACCCGCCCTCATCAGGGCAGTGAGTAGAAATGCGATGATGAACATCACAAGAAGCATTAAAAAGATCGATTTTGGACCGGATGAAATGAAATTATCAAATCGGTATTTTATACGGTCGCGTATTAGGATTTTAGGTTTTTTCTCCTGCATTTAAAACTCCTTCACTATATTTATCATGTAAACGGCAGCCGGATATAAATATAATGATGCAGAATATATGATCAACATTATTTTTAAATATCAAACTGTAATTCCATCAGCAAGTGATTTCAGATCATCCGCAAATTCATTCAGTTTTGTTGATGATTCACTTATTGAATAGGATATGGTTACTATTTGTCCTGCCGTATCGGCAATGTCTGACGCTGTCTGGCTGGCAATCTCTGTCGCATGCTTCTGCTCGGCTGTGGAATTCTCTATATCGCGACTGAAGTTATGCACCCTTTCGTTCAGGTTACGTATTGTCTTTATGGTCATATCAATATCGTTTATTTTGTCAACGGCTGTGTCAATCTGCCTCTTTACGCCCGAGATCGACTCGTGCAGCCTGCCTGTTAAAGCGGCAGATTCTCCAATCAGCGTATTGCTTTCATAAATAAGGCCCGTGTTTTCATTAATTATGCGCTCGATCTCTTTTGAATTGTATGCTGTCTGGTCGGCGAGTTTTGATATCTGCTCGGCAACAACAGCGAAACCGCGTCCCGAATCACCTGCGCGCGCAGCTTCTATCGAGGCATTAAGTGAAAGCAGGTTTACATGATCGGCTATGTCGTTAATTACACTTATAAAATTCGCCATCTCGCTGCTCCTGGACTGTACAGTGTTGAACCTTTCCCGTGTTTTTTCCATTTGCGACGATGAATCTGCAGAATATGTAAGAACAGCACCAAGGGTCTCCTGGACATGGAGTGAATCGACCTGTAGTGAATCGTTGACCATCTTGAGATCATTTATTTCATCAACCGTTATATTCATCTCCTCGTAAAGAGAACGGGCAGTTGCGCTAACACCTTCGGCATTTGCCGCAAGCTCCTCGAGTGATGCTGTTATCTCCTCGAGCGCGGCTGCCTGGTTCTCTGATACCTCCTTCATGCTGCCTGTAATACCCTCCTGATCAGAGGCCTGATTTTTCATCACATTGATTGAAGAGAATACGGACCTTACCATTTCACGCAGGCTATGCAGATTGTCCATAGACTCATTGTGCTTTTCCACTGTAAGTTTAAGAAGCTGACGCGCAGCTCCCGATCCGCTTGTGGCTCCGATACCGGTCATTAAGATTACAATATAACGCGTCATAAGGTTGCTCGTTGCCCCTCCGGGCATAAGTTCAGGCCGAATAATAAAAATTACTGTCTGGCTTATGAGTACCAGCGCAAGAGTGTAGCCGCTCAGCCAGGGATTGAAATAGAACACGCTCAGCGCAAGTGCAATATAATTTACTGCAAATAGTTCAGGCGCGCCCGGAAATGATACCTGGAAAATTGTAAGACAGATAAATACCGAAGATATTATTACATAGCAGGATAAAATAGTACCCACCTTTTCTCTGATGAAAAACAGGGATACAGAGAGGATCAGTATTATTGATATGATCTCTATGGCAATGCTGGTATATGTAAGGTGCTGTGACCCTTTACCGGTCATTTTTATCAGTGTAACGGAAAAATTTGATATTACAAGAATCGCAACAAAAGCCTTTATAAGCCTTTTGTTGTTTTTAGATATTATATCCGAAAAAATTGCCGACCTGGTAAGTCTTCCATCATCGATATCCGGTTCCTGCATTTTGTTCATGATATGACCTCCGTATACATCCCCGGGTAAATCGAACTGAAGCTTCGGACAGTCAGCTTTTATAAATTATTAAACAGTAGCGTTTAACATGTTATATCCGATAACGCAAAGATTCCGGGTTATACAGGAATTTACATCTAACCCGTAACGCTGACAAAAAAAAGTGCACTTATTTTTAGTAATTATTCCATAACCATTTATCATGCAATGAGACCATTTACTTTCAGCCGCCGCCTTCGGCGGCGGAAGTAATAAAACCTGGTATTTTACAAAATACTTAATGAATTAACTCTGGATTAATTTTAAAGAAAATACAGATTAAGAGCCCGGAATATCTGACAACGACGATGCATCAGGCAATTAAACCGGAACGTCAGCATCCGGGAAGATGCTTCAGTAGGGCTTCATGCTCATGTAGTTTCCCGGAGGGCTGTACCTGCACACGAGAATGTCATACCCTCCGGCTGTTGATTTTGCGCATCCCACCTCTTTTGTATCTTTCCATATAACCTGTGTATAATGCCCCACATCGGTCCACCGGCCTGTAGTGCTTACGTAAGGGAATTTGCCGTAAACAAAATATTTTTTCTCGGCTCCCCAGCGGTCCACCATTTGTGTCAGTGAATAGTGGCCCGCCGATCCCATCCATAAATTTTCCCCCTGATTTTCGCGCTCTGAATCAGGTGAATGCATCAGGCTGCGGCCACCCCGTAAGGCAAGGTAGTCAGCCCACTTTTGCGCATCTTTGGCAAGAATTTGCGACCACACAAGCGGAGGGATTCCCAGATCAACTCGGTATTTGTTGTGGGCAGCTGTAAGTTCACCGGAAAAAGATTCGCCGACAGCCGCTGTATCTGTGCTATTGTATAACACGCCCGATAACATCGCAAAAAAAGTAAAAAGAAAAAGACTTTTCAGCATATACCTTGATATATTCCCCATAAGACCTCCATTGCAACATTTTGCTAAAGACGAATATAACCGGATCACTCCAATCCTGATTTTAAAATACGGGAAAGTTAATAAACAACACAGGTTATCAGGTGTTCCCATAATGCCGGTTATTCCGGACACAGTAATAAGATACATCCACCTCTAATTATTACAAAACTATTTTACCAGGGTGATAAATCCTTCATAACTCTATTTTTCTGAAAAATTTTGCTTGAAATTTATATCTAATTAAATGAATGTTCAATTAAATAAATCGAGGAATGAAATTATGAACAACATATACAGAACACTTCAGGAGCGCCTTGACCTTTATTCATTCGGATTCCCCAGATCAGAGAGCGGGGAGGACATCCTTCTTCTGAAAAAACTTTTTTCTGAAGAGGAAGCGGGCATCTTCCTTATGCTGACCCCCCGACTTGAAACTGCCGAGGAAATAATCAAAAGAACCGGCGTGGCATCCCCGGGACTGGCAGATAAACTTGAAGATATGGCATTGCGCGGCCTACTGTTCAGACTTAACAGGAACGGAATCAGGCGTTACGGGGCGATCCCCTTTATGCACGGCCTTGTGGAATTCCGCATAAACAACCTGGATAAAGAATTATCCGGCATGCTCGATAATTATTTTGAAAAAACCTTCAACAGGAACATTGCCGAAAACGCCAGCCTGTTCCTGCGCGTTGTCCCTATCAACAGGGATGTTGTTTTTGAACACCATGTCGCGGCTTTTGACGACGCCTCCCATATACTTAAAAATTCCGGTATTATTGCTGTGGCTGACTGTACATGCCGCAAAAAAGCGGGTATTACGGAGACTTCATGCGGTAAACCTCTTGAGACCTGCTTTATGTTCGGATCAATGGCGGAGTACTATATTGAAAACGGAATAGGCCGCAGGGTTGAATACGATGAAGCTGTAAGCATTTTAAGGAGAGCACAAGAGGCAGGACTTGTTACGCAGCCGTCAACATCGCAGAATCCTGCCGGTATGTGCAGCTGCTGCGGCGACTGCTGCGGAGTTCTCGGCGCAATAAAAAAATTCCCCGCACCGGCCGAACTTGTATTTTCAAATTACCAGTCATCTGTTGACGATTCACTATGCATATCATGTGGAGCGTGCGTGGAGATCTGCCCCATGGAGGCCATAACCCTTTCAGCAGCGGGACCTGCCGTGGTTGATCTTAAACGCTGCATTGGGTGCGGATTATGCTCAATGAAATGCCCGTCAGACGCGATCAGGCTTGCTCAGAAAGCGGAAGACAAAAAACGGAGTGTTCCGGCAGATACGCGCGAGCAGATGACGCTAATGGCAAAACAGAGGGGACTTATTAAATAAAGTCCCCCCCCTGTCCGGATCAGTTCAAGTTCTGTTCCCTTGAGAGCCTGATTGCCTCTGTAATAATTTTTACCGGTACGTGGTATTTACTGTACGAGCTGCCTTTTCTGTATTTAGATGAATAGGTTATTATGCGGTCCCCGTAATCAAGCTTTTTAAGCTCCTGTACCAGGTTCTGCATACCCGCTCCTGCCGTACCCCCACCCATGCGACTTTCCATTTCTGAAATTTTTGCAAGCAATCCGATTATGTCAAAATCAGCGTAGGAATCATACCCGGGCCCCAGGTTTATAATGGCCTGAAGATCCTTCGAATTTCCGCCGGTTATTGTGTTTTTAATTATCCGGTCAAGACCCTGCGGGTCTGTGGATGCTACAACGTATCCGTTGCAAACTGCATACTCCATTCTGAATTCATCACCGAACATGGTCCTGAACGCATCTTTATCATCCTCGCTCATGCTAATGCTCTCTGTGTTGAATGTATATCTGTGAACATCGTAACCGCTGCTTTTACGGATATTTTTCTGTAATGTGTAGGCCGGCAGATTCTGGTCATTCTGCAGCAGTTTTTTTACAGTCTGATTATACATCTCAATGAACTTTTCATTCACTGCAAGATGCTCCTCGGCACTGCTTCCCGTGGCAGCTGCAAAGTCCATCTTTAGCCGCCCTGAATTATCAAAGCCGTAGACAAAGGCTATTTCGCCGTCATACATACCCAGAACTTTTTTATACGCATCAATTATATTCATATCAATGTTCTGTTTAAGCGAAGGATCGCGCCTTACTGCGCCGGAAATTATGCTGTCAATCAGGTTCCTGCATCGTGCCATATCAAAATAGCCCGCATACGAAAAATCAGATCCCTCAGGAAGAAGAGTTATGCATTTGTTTTTACCGGGAACGGCTGAATCAAAAAAAAGATTCAGCGCAGTGCCCGGCCTGGTGGAATGTTCACTTGAAAAAACAATTTTGTTTTCATCCAATGTTATATCAAGCTGATAATCCTTCGACTGGGCAAAGAGTTCATAAATGCCATGCATATAGATTTTCAGTAAAGTGCCGGCCAGTGCCATCTGTTCCTGCTGTTCGGGATTTTCGAACTGCTGATTTTGAAATTCCTGCATCTGTTTCATCAATTCGTCTATCTCACGTTTGTAAACCTTCATGACACTGTCAATTTTTACAAGCATACGCAGATTGCATGCTGCTTTTTGTGCGGCAATTTTATTATAGAGAGAAGCCTGCCCGCGCGCCATGTCGAGCGCTGATTTATTGTTGCTTGCAATTACATTCCCCCCGCTTATCTCGCACAACATATTGCCGGCCTCAAGAACCTTTTTATACTGAGCCTTATCTTTTGCTGGCAGAAAAACCGAATAATATATATCGCCCCCCGGACCGCCTGCCTGGTCATTTGACGGTTTGTGAAAAACCATTACCACAAGCGGCTTTGTGCGGTCAAGATTCTGAAAATCAGGATCATTCAGAACCACACCGAACTGGCTTTTTATTGAGCCGGGCTGGAACTGAACGGGATCAACTGCACCTGCAATCTTTTCGAGCACTTCAAGAGTCTGCACAAGATCAGGTATTACAGCATAACCCAGAATTGTGACCGTTTTTTTTTCGGCGGAAAAAATAATCCCCGAACTTAAAAGCATTACAAATGTAAAAAATGCGATAGACGCTTTGCGTAATAAGCCTGCTGGTTCTTTTTTAATCATTGTTTTTACCCGACCTCTGAATTTTAAAACAAGTTCATGCTGGAGCATTCTGATGCGCTGATCGCCACTCAGTCACCCATAATTATAAGTATTAAGTTCACCATGTACAAGCATTTTATTACGGGACAGTTTTTAAAAAACGGCCTGCATACAATCATTCCATTAAAAAAAATACATCAGGTGCGGCATCGATGCTTACATGCAGTATGCGATATTCACATAACAAGCTGATCCGTTGCCGGAAAAAATCTTACATGAATCGCGTGACCATTTATTTAAACGCGCTTGACAATCAAGCCCCTCAATGTTTCAGATATGTTAAATATTATGTAAATTGAGATTCAAATGTTACAAACATGTTAAATTTTCAATTTAAAAAGTTTTTATACCATCATTTTTGAGCGGATCAACATAAAAATGCCCGCATATACCGGTTTTCAGCCGGTTAAGCGTGACACCGGGTTGCCGGTTTAGATGACCTGTTCAAAAAATGAAAAAAAATCTAATCACGCGGAGTTACAAATATGGAATCAAAATCGTACAATCCGTTTCATGTAGCCCAGAAGCAGTTTGACAGCGTTGCAAAAATGCTCGAACTTGAAGAGGGCGTTAAGGAATTTTTAAGACAGCCGATGAGGGAATTCCAGTTCACCATTCCCGTTCAGATGGATGACGGCAGCGTCAAGGTTTTCACGGGATTCAGAATTCAGCATAATGATGCGCGCGGCCCTGCAAAGGGTGGCATACGCTTTCACCCCCTTGAAACAGCTGATACGGTCCGCGCACTCTCAATGTGGATGACATGGAAGTGTTCAGTTGTCGATATACCCCTGGGAGGAGGCAAGGGAGGAGTCGTGTGTGACCCCCATCACCTCAGTGCCCGCGAACAGGAGCAGATATGCAGGGGATGGGTAAGACAGATCGCCCGCAACATAGGACCGGTTCTTGACGTACCCGCTCCGGACGTAATGACAAACTCGCAGCACATGCTCTGGATGCTTGATGAATTTGAAACAATACACGGCGGAAGGTTCCCTGGTTTTATTACCGGAAAACCCGTTGGAATGGGCGGATCACTTGGCCGCACCGAAGCAACCGGTTACGGACTGATCTATACACTAAGAGAAGCGCTTCGCGAACACGATGTAGAACCCGCCAAGACAACAGCAAGCATTCAGGGATTCGGCAATGTATCACAGTACGCGGCAAAACTCTATGACCACCTTGGCGGCAAACTTATCTGCGTTTCATGCTGGGACCAGGCTGACAAGACTTCATATACATTCAGAAAAAAAAGCGGCGTCAATGTTGAAGAGCTGCTCTCGATTACAGATAAATTCGGAGGAATAGACAAGGGCAAGGCAAAGGATCTGGGCTACGAACAGCTGCCCGGGGATGCATGGCTTGAGCAGGAGGTTGATATACTTATTCCTTCCGCGCTGGAGAACCAGATAAACAAGGATAACGTAAATAAAATTCATTCAAAGGTTAAGTTCATTGCTGAAGGTGCAAACGGCCCTACGACTCCTGAAGCTGACGAAGTGATCAAAAGCAGAAACATATTTATTATCCCGGACTTTCTTGCAAATGCAGGCGGTGTTACATGCAGCTACTTTGAACAGGTACAGTGTAACATGAATTATTTCTGGGAAAAGAAAGAGGTTCTTGATAAACTTGACACAAAGATGACATCAGCTTTTCTTTCGGTTAGCGAACTTGCAAGAATGAAAAAACTTTACATGCGTGACGCAGCCTATATTATTGCAATTGACAGGGTGGCCAAGGCAGTTAAAGCAAGGGGCTGGGTATAAACTGAATTTACGGGGATATCTGAAGGATACTGTTCCGCCAGGTGTAATTAAAACAAATGACCGATTCAAATGTGTCAAATGACCAGTTGATAAACATACTCCGTGAACGGGCCAAGGAGCTGAACTGCATTTACCAGGTCGAAGAAATTCTCTCCTGTAATGACAGTTCGCTGCATGACATGTTCATGGCTATAATTGGTATTGTTCCATCAGGCTGGCAGTATCCCGAGATATGCCAGGCGCGCATTCTCTTTCAGGAGACTCAATACAACACCAAGACTTACCAGGCTACCCAGTGGACTGACAGGGCTGAAATACGGGTAGAGGATAAATCTGCAGGTCTTATCGAAGTATCCTACACCCGCGAAGTCCCCCCCTCTGAAAACGGGTACTTTCTTGACAAAGAAAAAAAGCTGATCGCCACAATAGCGGACCGCATAGGGCAGACAGTTTTTCACCGCAAACTCGAAAGCCTTCTGCGTGAATTTGAAAAAGCCGGCGAGAACCTCTCGGAAAAAACTGGCAGGGAATGGACAGTTATTACCGGCCTGCTGCGCAGGACAGACGAAAACCTTTACCATCACATCGCGCGCAAAATGATCTACCACCTTTTCTGGAACGGCGTCAAGGACGCCAAACTTTTACTTAACAGGTACGGCACTGATTTTACCCGGAACGACATGGACAGCCGCATCGAATCGAACAGCCCCAGCCTTAAACAGTCCAGGGACCGTATTCTGGAAATAAGCGACCAGGTCTTTCTTACGGCATCAAAAAACATCAGCGACAATGAAATAATGTCATGCATCCAGAAATGGATAAACGAAAACAAGACCGGATTTCTTGTTAAGACCATAGACTCGGGCAGCGCGAGGCTGAACGAGATAATTGACGCTATACAGCGTTACCGTGTTATGACTGAAAACGACATGGCGCTCGCCCCTTCAACCGAAAAGTGGCTTAGAATTTCACTTATCCGCAGATTCTTTTCTGACAGCACCGATTTTATCAATATTGCAAAACAGCATCTTGAGGTTAATGATTTTTTTGATCTTACCACAAGGATAATCCATCACGCGGGGAGCAACGGGAAGCTTGGAGGCAAAAGCGCCGGACTCTTTATCGCAAGGCATATACTTCTTAAGGCAACTTCTGCAAATGACCGGCTGCAGAATATCCGCACACCCCTGACCTGGTACATTACCGCAGATTCACTTACGGAATTTCTGCGCTACAATGACCTTGAGGAACTGAACGAACAGAAATACAAAGACCCGGAACAGATACGCATTGAATACCCTAATATAATCCAGCTTTTTAAAAATGCCCAGTTCCCTTCAGAAATAAAAAAAGGACTTATGGTCGCGCTCGATGAACTTGGTGAAAATCCCATAATAGTCCGCAGCTCAAGCCTGCTTGAGGACAGGGTTGGCACTGCCTTTTCAGGAAAATACAAAAGTCTTTTTCTGGCGAACCAGGGAAGCAGGGAAAAACGGTTTAGCGCCCTTCTCGATGCCATAGCAGAGGTATACGCCTCGCTTTTCGCTCCTGATCCCATAATCTATCGCGCAGAAAGGGGACTGCTGGACCTTCACGAAGAAATGGGTATTATGATTCAGCAGGTTGTAGGCAAAAAAGTCGGGGAATATTTCTTCCCGGCATTTGCAGGTATTGCTTTCAGCAACAACGAGTTCAGGTGGTCACCCCGGCTTAAACGTGAAGACGGGCTTATACGCCTTGTGCCCGGGCTTGGAACCCGTGCAGTTGACAGGGTCAGCAACGATTACCCTGTAATGATCTCACCGGGCCAGCCCGCACTAAGAGTAAATGTCAGCCCGGACGAAATAAGGCATTACTCTCCATCCTGGATAGATGTTATTAACCTTGAAAAAAACTGCTTTGAAACACTTCCGCTTTCTGAACTCCTGAAAAAATATGGGGAAGAGATACCCGGCATACACCAGATAGTTTCTGTGTACAGGGAGGGGCACATATATCAGGCTTCACGCTTTGAGCTGGATTGTAAAAACGATGACCTTCTGATGACCTTTGAAGGGATCATATCCAGAACCGGTTTTATAAGCCAGGTACATGAAATCATCCGCGCGCTGCAGGCGGGATTCGGAATGCCGGTCGATATTGAATTTGCCTGTGACGGAACTGACTTTTATCTGCTTCAGTGCAGGCCGCAGAATTCCGACGCAGAGACCGTTGCAAGCCCCATACCTCACGATATAGCTGAGAGCAAAATACTTTTTAACGCCAGCAGGTTTATTTCCAACGGGCGCATACAGGATATTACTCATGTTGTATGGGTAAACCCATCACGTTACGCTGAACTTGAGAACCGTGATATTCTCACAGATGTGGGACGCGCCATAGGCAGGCTTAACTCGATTCTTCCAAAAAGACAATTCATATTAATGGGGCCGGGCCGCTGGGGAAGCCGCGGAGACATTAAACTGGGAGTGCAGGTTACATACGCTGATATCTGCAACACAGCAGTTCTTATCGAGATTTCAACCAGGAAGGGGGCTTATTCCCCGGAGCTTTCATTCGGGACCCATTTTTTTCAGGACCTTGTTGAAACAGGCATTCGGTATATACCACTCTATCCCGAGGATAAAGATATTTTATACAATGAACTATTCTTTACATCTTCGGACAACATGCTTCCCGAGATATTGCCTGAATATGAATACCTTGAAGATGTTATAAGGGTAATCGACATACCAAAACGTACAGGCGGTGACATACTGAAGATCCTTCTTAATGCAGATCTGGGAGAAGCGCTTGCCTATTTTACAGAGCCTGCATCCACCGGTGAAGCTGAAATAAGCAGGCCTGATAAAGTTGTGATCCAGTCCGAAGATTTCTGGCGCTGGCGGATGCACATGGCAGAACAGATTGCCGCACAGATTGAGCCTGCGCGTTTCGGAGTCATGGGAATTTACGTTACCGGGTCAACGGTTAATGCAACCGCAGGTCCATGCAGCGATCTTGACCTTATTGTACATTTTAACGGATCACCGGAACAGCGAGAAAATCTTCTTTTATGGCTTGAAGGATGGAGCCTCAGTCTTGCCGAGATGAATTTCCTCAGGACAGGGTACAACACCGGCGGGCTGCTCGATGTTCACATTATTACAGATGATGATATAGCCTCAAGAACCTCTTATGCAGTAAAGATTAACGCAATAACAGATCCTGCGCGCCCGCTTCCCATGAAAAACCTGAAGCATTAATTACTTCCAGAGTTGATTCCGTAACCATTTAGCAGATTAAACCCTCTATTCCCACAGCCGCCGAAGGCGGCAGGTAATAAAAAACCTTATTGCCCTGGTAAGACTTTTTTAAAAATAATTATTCATTTTTTTGACAGAGACTGAAACTACCTCATTTAACCGTTTCAGGCGGATCGACAGACTCTTCACTTTTTCCTCCGATTCTTGATGTTCTCAGAAACATCAGATCGATCCCCGATATCCTTTTGTCCGCCTCAAGGGCCCTGGCTGATATGGCCGCTGCTTTTTCAGCAGAGGGCTCGCTGTCGCCGCTTATCGTTGCCGTGAACAGATACCCTGATCCGGCATGTGCGCTTTTAAGTTCAAGTATGGATACACCCGGCAGCTCCCTGTGTATGACTTCACCCGCTGTCCTGGTTGCCCTGCTGAGCAGAAATCCATTCCTCATGTAAATTGCCACGGGGAACGAGATGGCGGCAAGGATAAGCATAGACACAACTATCTGGTAAATTGCACGCTTTCTTACATCGCCCGCATCAACCGAGTCCGGATGTATATGCATGGCCCAGTAGACTATTGCCCCTGCGAGTGAAATGGAAACAAGGTTGATTAAAAATAGGAGCGCCGCGCCCGAGGCGACCGGATAATTAAGCGTGCCTATACCAATACCTATTGTGCATAACGGCGGCATCAAGGCAACGGCTATTGCAATTCCAACAAGGGTATTGCTTATTCTTTTATTTGCGTTGCCGTATGCTCCAACCAGTCCCGATGCAAAAGCCACAACAATGTCAAAGATCGTTGGTGAAGTTCTTGACATGATTTCAGAAGAGTAACCCTCCATGGGAATAGCGAAGGCAAATCCTGCCGAAATAAACAGCGATATTATTATACCCTTAAATAGCGAAAAGACAGATGTCCTGATCAGAAATACATCCCCCTGTATAACACCCAGTGAAAATGCCAGTATTGGCGTCATAAGAGGAGCAACAACCATAGCGCCGATTATCGCAGCAGTGGAACCCTGAATAAGTCCGGCAGTCGCGATAAGACATGAAAGTATTGTGAGTATGTAGTATTCTATTGTGGGGCTCGCGCCGTTGTACAGGGTTTTATAAACATTCTGATCCTGTATCTCCTTCTGCCGGATAGTCTTGTAAAGCTCCCGTTTTTCCCTCCAGAAATCGGGATTTACATAATTTCTGAGTGTACGCTCCTCAGGTTCAATAACATGCCCCACAAAATTTTTTATCTCGATAAGACGGCCGGTGCGTTTGTCTTTTACCGATAATCCCTGGGCTGCAGTATCCGTTTTCTGAATGCCAGCCGCTTCATTTTTTTTACTGCCGGGCCTGTCAGCGGCATCTGCCTGTTCTGCTGCAGAATCTTTTTTTAATGATTTTAATTTATCAAAAAGCCTGTTACCCATATAATTAACACCCCCGGTTAAAACCTTAACTCAAGCCCCGCCACAGCGTAATGAAACAGCGAGAATGTATAGACCGTATCGTTGTCAGCCCCGCCTTCAAGAACCCTGTACCCGGCCATGAGCGAGACATTATCATTGATCCCGTAGAGCAGGCCCGCAAAAAAATCTTCAGCCCTTCCGTAGGGGGACCATGCACCGTCACCATAAACAAGCAGTGAAAATTCCGGTGTAAAACTCCACCTGAGATAAAGGTTTATTATGGGCACAAAACCTGTGTTTTCAAGACTCCCCTTCTGGCCGCCGCCTTCAAGTGTTATATTGGCATCCCTTATTTTGCCGGTAAAGCCCGCGCCCATCTTGAGATTTCCGTTATCAATAAAATAGTAGCGGACCGTAGCCCTGTACGAATCAAACCTGTAGGTTGCCTTTACGTCTGTTCCCGAAGCGAATGTTTTGTCATCGAAATTTACATTTTTCTTTAATGTACCGTCAGCCTCAAGCCTCAGTGTACTTGCCATTATTCCCGCGTAGAACGGGAACGCGAACTCGTAACCTGCTTCTATCCTGGGTGAAAAGACCACCGGCGAATCAAGGTCGCTGCTGTACGAAATCATTGTGCCCGAGTCCCCGGGCAGGGCAACGTCATTGTATCCGGTAAAAACCGCAGAACCCTGTAATGAGGCAACAAATCCTCCGGAAGCAGATAAATCGGCGCTGAATACCGGTAAAATAATTACAGCTGAAAGAGCGGTAACAAGAAAATATTTTTTTGCAGACATGAAGCCCTCCTTTTTTTACTTTCAATCTGATACATGATAATACGGCTGCAATTACCTGCTGTTAACAAGATTTTCCAGATATTCAACCAGCTTATAATCCCGGTTTAATTTTGCAATGTCAAACGCGCTTCTCTTTGCGGAATCACCGGATCTCAGGTTCAGGTCAATTTTATAATCCGCAATGAGTTTAAGGTATGGAAACGCGCGTTCGCTGTATTTAAACCTCTGGCATACAATATGTACGGGTGCATAGCCTTCATTATTTAAAACAGTAAAGTCGAATCCCTTCTTAAGTAAAATCTCTGCAAACTCTGAATCAGCCTCCATGGCGGTATAATGAACTATGCTGTACTCAGTAATAGTCTCTGTTACCTGTAGTTCAGTCTGTGTCTCTTTGCTATCCCTGTAATGGGTCACGGATGATTTTCCGTAATAGACATTACCGGAATCTTTTTGGGGCAGGGTTTTATATACTGTTTCAGTCCCCCTGTGTGTTATTCTTATCTTAAGATTTTGCGGAACGGCTGCGCCTTCAATTACAAGTTGTTTAACGGCCCTGTAATCACCGTTCCAGGCTGCAAGCTCAACAGGAGAGAGCATCGATAGGTCTTTGTCCGCGGAGACTGAATTTGTATTGATCGCACCTCTGCCGGACGTGATATACTCTGTTGTTTTCTGCTGCATCATTTTGCTGTAAAAACAGTAAATGCTCACAGAAGCTATTATTATCAAAG
>JAAYBQ010000108.1 GCA_012730035.1 Spirochaetota bacterium | reverse complement strand
GGTGACGTTTTCGTTATCCCTGAATATGCCGTTCTTTAGAGTGCCGGTTACAACAGTTCCAACTCCCCGTGGTGAAAAGACCCTGTCAACATACATGTATGGTTTCTCGGTGTCAGCAGCCTTGGCGAGCTTTTTTAAATTTTCCAGAACCAGCTCCTTAAGTTCCGATATACCCATGCCGGTCTTTGCCGAAACCGGAATAATGTCCGAACCCTCGTACCGCGTACCTGCAAGTTTCTCATTAACATCATCGGTTACAATGCTTATCATCTCCTCGTCGCCAAGGTCGGACTTGTTTATGACAACGATAATTCGTTCAATTCCTAAAAGCTGCAGTACCCTGAAGTGGTCCTCGGTCTGCAGCATCCACCCGTCATCAAGGGCAATTACAAGCAGCGCGATGTCGACCCCCCAGGCTCCCGCAACCATGTTGCGTATAAACCGTTCGTGACCGGGTACGTCAACGATGCTCACGGTACCGAATTTAGGGTAGTCAATGCTCGCGAACCCTATGTCAATTGTCATCTCGCGTTGTTTTTCTTCCGGCAGCCTGTCGCAGTCTGTTCCGGTCAGGGCCCTTATAAGGGATGTCTTACCGTGGTCAATGTGACCTGATGTTCCGACTATATACATTCAGTTTTCCTTTTATTTTCTGAGTACATTCCGGGCGCAGCGAAGCGCAGTTCCGGAATCTTAATGCTGCAATATGTTAAATATCAGGATTTGTGTATAATAAGTACTATTTATTTTTTATGTACTTTTCCCTGACCTGACTTAAAGTACAATCGTTATCAGTTTTCCATGACGTCCAGCCATTAACAGTTTTTCTTGGACTGCCGGCGTCATTAATACAATATAATGCTGCATACGAGGGGCTTGAGAACTGTTGATTCATAACTAGTAATGATCCATCTTCTTGAATTGTTGCAGTATAATCTTTTTTATTTCCTTTGCCTGGTTTATATGACATATAAAGAAGATCACCAGGATGAAGTAAATCATTTTCTATTAAATTGAATATTGTTACATCATAAGTTTTGATTTCGTTACTCTTATCCCCGGATTCATTCGATTCGGTATCAATATCCGGTTTGTATTCTTCTGGAAACTCATAAATAATATTGTCAGGATTTTCTAATTCAATAAATTTTTTTATAACCCATAGCTTAACATTAGATTTTAAAGTCTTCGCCCACTCTTTTAAATCTTCGGAAATTTTATCAATAGGAATACCTACAATTGGTTCTGTTTCAAGTATTTCACTTAGCACTCTTCTAATATCTATTTCGGGGATGTTTTCATCTGAAAATTTTTCTTTAATGCTGTTGTTGGTTGTGTATTGGTTTACTGACATTTCTATTAAAAGGTTTCTTGATATTTGCTGCTGAGAGGCGATAATTTGTTTTGAAATTTGCGGTGCAATATGACTCCAGACAGAATGTTTGATTAATTCGGCTTCGATGAGATACCATTTTCTATTTGATAAATCTATTGCAAATCCATCAGGAATAGTGCCTGTGCCATCAAGAGTTTTAATGAGTGTTTTCGGTAAGATAAATGAAGAAGGGCCAAACAGGTATTCGTAGTTTTCAAAGACAATTTGTTCAATTTCTTCTTCATTATTAAAATTAGATTCAATGAAACGTTTGCTTCCGGATATGATCATCTTTTCCCACCGCCCAGTCCCTTCACCGCAGCAGCCAGATTCTTCATATCCTTTTCAAATACAGTGAGAAAATTCAATATAAACTTCCCCTCCTGTACAATACCGGTTACAGGCGGTATACATGAAAGGAAATAGTCATAAACTTCATCCGGCGACTTGCCGCTTGCATTCACCTCAACTCCATAGCTCTCTATCTCCTTGCCGGGCATTGACCCGCCGCCGAAAGTTCCGTTAATCTTTACTTTTTTGAGCATATCATTTTCCGGTGCGCACATCTTTATAAAACGGTTAACCACCCGCGAAACATCATCGGTTTTACGTGTGATCATGCTGCGAAGCTCAATTCTCTCTTCTTCGGAGTTTACATATTTAAGCAGAGTCTCCTGTAATATAGTGTAGGTGATCTTGTCAACACGGAGCATGCGCATGAGCGGATTTTTCCGCAGCCGCGCGATTAAATCCTTTTTGCCGGTGATAATCCCGGCCTGGCCCCCTCCAAGCAGTTTGTCGCCACTGAAACATACAAGATCAGGTCCCTGTGAAAGTTCACTGAACACCGTCTGTTCAAAATTGCTGATGCGGGTTTCGGTCAGGTTTCCGCTCCCCAGGTCGCGCACGAAGATCACGTTATTGTTTTTCAGCGAAGCAAGTTCTTTCAGCGAAGGAGATTCGGTGAATCCCTCAAGCCTGAAGTTTGATGTGTGCGCAGAGAATAGCATGGATGTGTTCTCATTTATTACGCTCTGGTAATCATTCAGTGTGGTAATATTTGTTGTCCCCACCTCGACAAGTTTAGCGCCGCTATGAGCCATGATGTCAGGAATCCTGAATCCGCCGCCTATCTGGATAAGTTCACCCCTGGAAACTATGGCCTCTTTACCTTCTGCGAACTCTTTAAGTATGAGGAATACACTCGATGCGTTGTTGTTTACGATAAGAGCATCTTCGCCGCCCGTGATTGTGCAGATCAGCTCCTCTGCGAATCCGCCGCGCTTGCCCCGCTTTTTTTCCGGGATGCTGAACTCAAGGTTGCAGTAACCGGATATCTCTTCTTTAAGTTTCTGGAATATATCATCACCAAGAGGCGCCCGTCCCAGGTTTGTGTGAATGATAACACCGGTGCAGTTTATAACGCGCTGGATCTTTTCTTTGCGCTTCTCTGTGCAGGCGGATACAATCATTGATTTAAGGGTGGATGGATCAGCTTCTGCGCCCGCGCGTAAATCCGCCCTGAACTTTTGGGTGCATTTGCGTGTAATGGATGTTACATTGGACCTGCCTATAACAGGGATAAATGCCGCGATCTCGTTTTCCTGGAGCAGCTTTTCAACCTGGGGTATGTTTCTTAAAAGTTCATTCATCAGTGTGCACCCTGTCCGGATATTGTTTGTAATCTGCATTTTCAGGCGGCATATTTCAAGTAGAATTTATGTTAGAATGAATATTCAATTGATTACCATGCTGATTGCCGACAGTAAGTCGATTAAAATTAAAGACCGGCTACTAAAATTGAAGTAACAGGCATGTGGTGCTAAAAAATGATGGTTTGCTGAACTACCAGGTTAAACCGTGGAATTTTTTGTATCCTGATTTCACGTTTGAAAAATGAATAAGCCGGTAAAATTCGGCAAAGAAATTGAGGGATGGAATTACCCGGGAAATAATTCAGAAAAACTGAATTCAGTGATTATTTGTTCTGATCAATTTTTATTGTTGCGGATAGCATAAGCCACGGTAGTTGAATCCGTAAATCCTCAACCGTGAATTCTTGAGAGACAAGATGGCGGAATGTTTTTCTGTTAAAATGACGGATATGTCCGGGAGTATTGCCAAAACTTGGCAGGTATTTTAACCGGACCATGTTCATCATTCGCCATAGTGGTTCGTAAGGTACACTGGCTATGCATCTTGAAGAACATAACCTTGCAGCTTCTGCGAGAGTTTCATCAGAAGTATTATCGTCAAGGTGCTCAAGAACTTCGATGAGTAATATCAGATCAAAAGTTTTTTCTTTATACGGGAGGTGTTTCTTTGATGATTTATCAGGATCAATCAGGAATACTTCATCTGCTCCCTGTCTCAATGCAGACTCAAGCAGTTTTTCATCAATATCGGCTGCTACGTAATAGCATTCAGGATTAATATGTTTTATAAGTGGTATGTTGTTTCCCTCGCCGCATCCGATTTCAAGCACTTTATGAAATGGTTTAGCTGAAGCCATTTGAACAAGTGATTTTTCAAATCTGGTTAACAGAAATTTTTCGATGGGATTTTTAGTGTTTTTTTGTCGTAAAAATTTCCCGTGACAATGGCTTGATCCTGGTCGTTATTCATAGTTTTTACCCTCTGGAGTTAAACGAATCGGTTAAATTAAAGAGGTTTAAAAAGCAAGATATTTTTAGGGGCCTGTAATCTGTAATTGATGGTAGCAAATTAATTTTTTGGGGGTAAAGAGAAAAAATGTTCCGCTTCAATTAAAACGGGAATATTTACCGGTTAAATTAAGCGGGTAATTCAACCATTAAGATTCGAGTTAATTCAGCATCTTCTGAAATTACTAACATCAAATGTTCATTTTTTATTTTATAGTTATTATATAGATCATTCTCATGTACGTATTAATTCAACCCTGAAATATTTTTCTGAAGCCAAATGAAATCTAATTTTCCCATAATTAAATATTTCATCTTTATTGATCGTAACCATGCTATCTTCTCCGTTTTGCAGGTTCACCTGGTTCTCTTCATTCATTAAATACTTCCATCGCAGTTACATTGGAATATTATCCAAAAGGTCAGCCGGCTGACCTTTTTGTGCCTGTATGGTAATAACTGCTTCTGTTCGTTATAATGCATGTTAGAATCCCTGACACAGTATGTCAAGAACCAAATGTTTAACATAAGCATCAATTATGCGAATGAGGGTACTGGTTCTGTACCGTTGTTTCCTTTACCGCACTGGTCGGAATATATGTTTCCGTTATCGGAACCGTACAGTCCAGAATGGCATAGGGTGCGGCAATTTGGTGCGGCACAGCTAATTAAGAATCAGTCCAATTCAGTAAATTTTGAAACTATTTTAGCATTTTTTCTTTTGATACTTTTTTCGTCAAAAAAGCCCTCAACTTCATCATAATAATAAAATATTTTATAATGTCTTCCTGTCACAGGGACTTTAGTGTCTGGTAAATAAATAATAAACATTTCATCTATTATACCGTCATCATCCTTAGTTTTGATTTGAAAATATGTAGTTACAACACCTGAAAAAACTGAAGGGACTTTCGAAACATCTATAATTAGGGCATTTTTAACAAAACAACTATCATCAACTTTTATAGAATCCATGCTTAGAAAAACAGGCAATAATAAAAATAAAAAAAATGTATTTATGTTTTTCATCCGATCACCTTGGTATTGTAATTATCGATTAGAAATTTATATGATTTAATTATTTTTTCCACTTGAATTCATATAATCAGTTGTTATTGTTCCACCAGGAAAGAGTTTGCCGGATATTACTCTATCTGAAGCACCCAAAACTCTACGTTCCATAATCTTCGCGTACTTATCTGACGTCCAATAATCTGCATCATTTTGGACAGTATATGCTTGCTCTGCCATGATATGCGTAAGGATTGCAGCACCTGGTAAATTTGAACTTTTTGTAAATGACCTCTGTTTCGTATTTCAGCTTACATCCTATAAAAACAAGTATTGACTTTAGAGTGATTTAAAAATATATATGATCCATATCATATAACGGAGTATTTTATGGATATCAAGGCAAGAATTGAACAGAGCGTGCGGCAGGCGGTTTCTGAGGAACTGGGAAGCAGCATCCATCCTGACAAGCTTAACGCGGTAATAGGGCGTATAACAGAGAAGCTTGCAACCCTTGTTACCCCCGATGAACTTGTACTGCTGGGAATAAAACAGCACAAGGACCTGCGAAAGGAGATGGCAGTCGTTTCTGTTATCGGCGAGGACTCTCTGGGGATTGTTGCCGATGTTACGCGCATCCTGGCAGAGAACCGTGCAAACATCGAGGGCATGAACCAGGCAATAGTAAGCGGATACTTTGCCCTTATCCTGACCATTGATGTTTCCGAAATGAGGATCCCTATTGACGAACTGCAAAAACTGATGGATCAGGTCGCCGACCGTAAACACCTTAAAATATACATACAGCACGAAAACATCTTTACCAGCATGAACAGGATCTAGGAGCAGCTATGAACTTTGACGTATTTGAAATACTTGAAACCATAAAGATGAACGCGCTGGAAAACCTTGACGTTCGTACAGTGACTCTGGGGCTTAATCTTTTCGATTGCGTGACTGGATCTATCGAAACAACAGCCCTGAAGATACGGGACAAGATGTTAAGCCGCGGCTCAAAACTTGTTGAAACCGCGGACAGGGTTGCCGGACGCTACGGAGTAAAAATAGTGAACAAGCGCGTCTCTCTTACGCCGCTCTCACTTGTATTCGGCCGGGCGTGTTCAGTTGAGGAATACGTAAGTGCCGCGAAGATAATAGACGATGCCGGCAAAGAGCTGGGCATAGACTTTATTGGCGGATACTCGGCACTGGTTCACAAGGGGATCACAGCGGCAGAAAGTGCGTTTATTGAATCTATACCCGAAGTTCTAGCCTCAACATCGCGTTTATGCAGTTCAGTTAACGTAGCCACGACAAAGTCAGGCATAAACATGGATGCCGTGCTGCGCATGGGGCATATAGTAAAAAGGATAGCGGAACTTACAGCTGACAGGCAGGCAATAGGATGCGCGAAGCTTGTGGTCTTCGCCAACATCCCCGAGGATAATCCTTTTATGGCAGGATCTCTTCATGGGCCGGGAGAGGGCGACTGCACACTCAATGTTGGTGTCTCCGGTCCGGGAGTAGTTCATCACGCTGTTGAAAATCTTCCCCATAATGCTGACCTTGGTCTTGTTGCGGACACGGTTAAAAAGACAGCATTCAAGATCACGCGCATGGGAGAACTTGTGGGACGTGAAGTGGCAAAGGAACTTGGAGTTTCATTCGGCATACTTGACCTCTCCCTTGCTCCGACACCCGCAATAGGCGACAGCGTAGCGGATATTCTTGAAGCAATGGGGCTTGAGGCTTGCGGCACTCACGGCACAACGGCAGCACTCGCGCTTCTTAACGATGCAGTGAAAAAAGGAGGAGCGTTTGCCTCATCATTTGTGGGAGGACTTTCAGGTGCGTTTATACCGGTAAGCGAGGATGCAACAATGGAACTCCGCGCGGCCGAAGGTAAACTCACATTCGATAAACTTGAAGCAATGACAGCGGTCTGTTCAGTGGGCCTTGACATGATCGCCATACCCGGCGATACAACAGCAGAGACAATAGCGGCAATAATTGCAGATGAAATAAGCATAGGTGTTATAAACTCGAAGACAACTGCAGTGCGCCTTCTCCCTGTCCCGGGAGCCGTACCCGGTGACGAAATATCACTCGGCGGCCTCCTGGGCAGGGCCAGGATAATTCCTGTTCACACTGAATCCGCTTCTGTGTTTGTAAAGCGGGGGGGAATGATCCCTGCGCCTATACAGTCGCTTAAAAACTGAAAAGATATTTCTACAACATCCTGTTTGTCGCCCGAGAGGGGGCGGTTATCCCGGCTGAAGCGCAGCGGAATGCCGGGATCTTAATGCTACGCATGGTACGGGCTGACAGCCTGAATTTAATGCCCCCGGCAGAGTATTCCCCGAATGTGCCCAACAATC
>JAAYBQ010000107.1 GCA_012730035.1 Spirochaetota bacterium | reverse complement strand
TAAAAATAACAGCCTGTCACCTGATGAAACATAAATATATAATCATCATCCTGATCTGCCTTCTTGTCGTTCCTCTCTCTGTTATACGGGCGGAGGATGTAACCGAAAAGGATAAAACTTCATCCACGGATAAAAAATCCGGTGGTATAATCATCCGCGGCCGTCCCGTATCCAATATTGAAAAGATTACTACATCAAGTACGGTGGACAGCGGCGATGTTGCTGAACATTCAGACAAAACACTGGACGATTCCCTTAAAAACATTCCCGGGCTCCAGGTGGGCATGCACAAAAAGGGTAACATGCGCGCGCAGTTCAGGGGCTTTGACCAGAAACTCGTGGCAATTCTTGTGGATGGTATACCGGTCAATGACATCTATTCAACTGACATTGACATATCCGAAATTCCGGTTACTGACATCAGCGAGATAATCATTCTTCGCGGTGCTGCGTCAGCGCTGTACGGCGCTGCAGGTGGAGTTGGTATTATAAATATTATTACAAAGCGTTCCGATGTTCCATTCCTCAATGTGAAGGCTGAATATGGAATGTATAACAACATCAACCTTGTGGTCTCTGCGGGTGAACCCGCCGGAAGTTTCTACTTCGGAATAACTGGTGAATATGACCACAATGGCGGTTACGAAGTTTCGGCCAGCCTGGACAAGAGTGAGAGAAGAGAGTGGTTTGATAAACTGGTGCGCTATGACCTTTACGGCCTGGGGTACGACGATGTGCTGCTGCCTGCAAAGGAGCAGTACATAAATGATACGGGTATATGGGACCATACCGAACATGACAGGTATTCACTGTCGGTTAAGGGGATCTATGCATTCAGCGGCCGTAGCGAGGCGGGAATCAATGCCTCGTACAGCTTTAAGAGGGCCGAAACAAACAGCTACCAGGCCTATGCCATAAGCAATTACAACATGAGGAATGCCGATTGGTCCGACCCCATATTTGATGTTATAACAAATCAGGCTGATAATGAAGATATAAAGAGCGCCGCTTTCAGGAACCGCGCCTTTGTGTGGCCTGAAATACATAACACCGGTTTGTCGCCCTATTTCAGGGCATACTTCGGCGACCTGGCTGTAAAAGGGAATGCATACATAACATATAAATACGCTGAGCAGGAGAAGTACGCATCCACAGACCACGCGTGGCCGGGCGACACAGTGCTTGCGGATACGGCGTACGAACCGTTCAGGACCATAAAGGAATACGCATCAACCGGGGCGAACCTGAATCCGTCATATAAAATTACATACTGGAACAAACTGAATTTCGCTTTCATGTACAGGTATAACATCTACAACGAAAGCGAGCAGGCCATTTCTGCAGAGAAGTCACCGGCCATAGCAGCAACAATATTCGGCCTTGATCCTTACCCTGTAAAACGGCTTGAGTCTTCCGGTTTTACTGCGGCTGTAGAAGATGAAATTAATACAGGCCGTTTTAATATCACACTTGGAATATCTTATGACGCGCAGTTCTTTCATGTGTTCAAAAATCGCGAGGCGCTGTACCAGTTTGACGATGCTTATGTTGTAAAGAATGATTCAACGCTGCTCGGCACCAAGGATTCATTCAATCCTGTGGCGGGATTAATGTATAACGCGGTTGATGATTTTTTACTGCTGCGGCTTGCGGGTTCGATTAAAACAAGGTTCCCTGACCTTAGTGAATATTCGCTGATTGTTGACGACCACCGTGATAACGGTCTGAGGCCCGAAAGGTCATACAATTTAAATACAGGCTTTGAGCTTCTCTTTCTTGACAGGATGCTTTCGTTCAGGAATGATTATTTTTTTAGCAGGGTAAAGGACAGGATCGAGAAGGTTACGGGCGGTATTGATCCGCCTGTGAATATTGGTGAAGTTGTTTCGCAGGGGATCGAAAGTATTTTTGCGTATGAAAGCATGAGGATCGCTAATATTGTAACTGTGAAGGCCGAGCTGTCGTACACGTTTATACACGCAAGGGTACACGATGACACGCCCGAAGAAAAGGTGAACAAGGGTAAGTACCTTGAAAATACACCAGTTCACCAGTTCTGTGCCGACATACGGCTGCGGTTTGTTTCGGGAACACTTGTGGCCCTCTGGGGTTACAGTACCATTAACCAGGTGGCTTATGCCATGAAGGATGACCCGGCTTCGTCAGATCCCTTTTCTATCGCGTACTTTGAACCTGTACGTCTCCATGACCCGGTCATGATTAATATACGTGTCGCGCAGAAGTTTTATGAAAAATACGAAGCATACATAATGTGTAAAAACATTTTTGATGATTACAACGCTGATCCATTTATTCCCGGGCCCGGACGAATATTTTATGCCGGGTTCTCTGCAGAGTTCTGACTATGAAGTTTAAAAGAATAATACTGGCCCTGGCACTGGTTTTCGCCCCCTTTGCGTGCATTGTTCTCTCGGCGTTCCTTGGGCGCTACCCGCTCTCTCCGGTTGAAATATTCCATGCCATTGTAAACAGGCTGAGCGGTGTTGCGCCGGACGTGGGCACGAACATCGTCTGGGAGATCAGGCTGCCGCGGGCTATTCTCGGGAGCATGGTGGGCGCAAGCCTTGCTGTGAGCGGCGCTGCGCTGCAGGGGCTGTTCCGCAACCCGCTGGTCAGTTCAGGCATGCTGGGTGTCAGCGCAGGGGCAGGTTTCGGCGCTGCGCTCGCGATAGTTTTATTTCACAATACATTTATGATTTATCTTTTCGCTTTTCTGTTCGGCATACTTGCTGTTGCCTTAAGCTACATGATAGGAAGAATTTATGACACTGCACCGGTCATCATGCTGGTGCTGGGTGGAGTCATCGTATCGTCAATATTCTCTGCCCTGCTGTCTCTCATAAAGTATATTGCCGATCCTTACGTCGAGCTTCCGTCGATTGTGTTCTGGCTCATGGGGAGCCTTTCGTCAGCTTCGTATAAAAGCATTTTGATTTCATCCATCCCGGTTTTTATCGGCCTTGCGGGGCTTATGCTAATGCGCTGGAGAATTAATGTTCTGTCAATGGGGGACCGCGAAGCCAGATCCATGGGACTGAACATCAACCTTGACAGGGCTGTTGTAATTATCTGCACAACCCTTGCCACAGCCGGTGCTGTATGCGTCAGCGGGATTATAGGGTGGGTTGGACTTGTAATCCCGCACATGGGAAGAATCATTGCGGGGAATGATAACAGGATACTTATACCGGTCTCTATGTCCCTGGGAGCCTGTTTCCTGGTTATAATTGACAACCTGGGCAGGATCATTACGGGCGGCGAAATACCGCTGAGTATACTGACAGCAATAATCGGCGGCCCGTTTTTTGTTTACCTTCTGAAAAAGACAAAGGGGGGCGGCTGGTAATATGAACATGATATCAGTAAGGTCCGCCTCTTTCTCTTATGATGGCGTGAATGTTTTTCACGATATAAATTTTGATCTTGAACAGGGCGGGATCCTCTGTCTGTTCGGGCCTAACGGCTGCGGCAAAACAACGCTTCTTGACAACATTCTGGGGCACCTTGAGCCTGAAGAGGGTTCTATCATAATAGACGGTAAGGAACTCGGCAGGTACAGTCACAGGGAGATCGCGCGCAAGATCGCCTACGTGCCGCAGGTTCATGAAAGGACATTCCCCTACAGGGTGATTGACATAGTGGTCATGGGGAGGACTCCCTATCTCTCGCCATACTCGTCACCGGGAAGGGAGGACTATATGATAGCCGAGAATGCACTTGAGATGGCCGGTATAACACAACTGAAAGACAGGCTATACACCAGGCTCAGCGGCGGTGAGACACAGCTTGTTATCCTGGCCCGCGCCCTTGCGCAGAACGCTCCCATAATCATCATGGACGAGCCAGCCTCGCACCTTGACTTCAGGCATGAACTTCTTCTTCTCGAAACTGTGGCGGGACTTGTAGAGAAAAATAATCTTTCGATACTTGTATCAACGCATTCCCCGAACCACGCGTTCTACTTTGAGAACCGGGGACTGCCTGTTCGCGTAGCAATGATGGCCGAGAGAAGAATTATATTCATGGGAACTCCCGGTGACGTTATAACTGAGGAAAAGATGAAAAGGGTCTTTAATATTAATACAAAGGTTTTTACCGGCAACGGTGCTGAAAACAGTAAAATGAAATTTATAGTGCCTGTGGGCGCAGCTAATAGGGGGGATTCCGGTGAAGAATAAAATTTATGTAGGTATATTGCTCGCTGCTGTTGCGGTATTCTGTTTTCTGGATGCCGCACATACCGGGACATCAAAAAAAGATATCCAGGTAACTGACTGCTATGGCAGGAATGTAACAGTTCCGGCAAATGTTAAACGCATAGGCTGCCTGTACGCGTTTTCCGGTCATGTGGTTGCAATGCTCGGCAGAGCGGATGATATTGTTGCAGTTGTCAGGGGGCTCAAGAGGGATAAACTTCTTACAGGGATGTATCCATCAATCCTGAATGCCTCGGTTCCGGGATCAAATGATTCACTCAATGTTGAGGAGCTGCTCAGCGTAAATCCTGACATAGTGTTTATCAAGGATACCATTGCGGGAAGTAAAGCAGAAACCGGGATGCTTAATAAGTTCGGCATAAAATACATTGTTGTATATTACGAAAGCATTGAAGGGCAGATGAGGGCGGTAAGCGTAATAGGCAGGACAATCGGCCGCGAAAAAGAGGCTGAGGAATATAACAGGTATTACAGAAAATGCATAGCGAGGGTAAAAATAATTGCAGCTTCGATTCCCGAAAATAAAAAAGTACGCCTGTATCATTCCATTCTTGAGACACTCAAAACAGACGGGCCCGCGGGGATTGCCGCAGAGTGGACCGGTCTTGCGGGGACATGCAATGTATCTGCAGGGGGACTGTCGGATAAAAAGCAGACTGAAGCATTTGTGAATATTGAACAGGTTCTGTTGTGGAACCCGCAGGTGATAATAACACATGAAGATGGCGCGAAGGAGGAGATCATGGGGAGCGCGCAGTGGTCCTCGGTTGACGCCGTAAAAACCGGAAAAATATACAAGATGCCCAACGGCATATCAAGGTGGGGGCATCCCGGTTCGGTCGAAACCCCCCTTGCACTTTTATGGACAGTAAAGACCATATACCCGGATTATGCCGCATCTATTGATATAGAAAAGGAGACAAGATATTTTTACAAAAAGTTTTTCAATTATAATCTTTCTGATAAAATGCTCAAAGAGATACTTTCAGGTAAAGGAATGAGAAAATCAAAAAATGAGGGGCGTGGTTAATGGATATTCTGATATGCATAGATGATACAGATAACCTTGAGAGCCCTGGAACGGGGCACCTTGCAGAGGACCTTCGGCACGAGATAGAGGCTCTGTACGGGGCTAAAACCGAAAGGATAACCCGCCACCAGCTTTACGTCTGTGATGAGATCCCCTACACTTCGCACAATAGCGCCATGTGCTTCAGGGCGGCCATAGTCCCTGATTCGCTCGATGATATAATCAGGTATTCCCAGGAGATACTTGTAAGGCGCAGCGCACCGGGTTCTGACCCCGGGCTCTGCGTGGCCGTGGCTGACCGCATAATGAACAGGGATGAGCTTGTCAGGTTCGGACTTGATGCCACTAAAAAAGTTCTGCGCAAGGAGGACGCGGTAATGCTTGCGCAGAGGATGAATGTTCATCTGTCTGAACATGGCGGCACCGGCGGAGGCATTATAGGCGCGCTTGCCGGTGTGGGCCTGCGGATGTTCGGCAGTAACGGCAGGTTCAAGGGGTGGTTTAAGATTGATGAGTCCGAGAGGAACATCAGTGTTGACATGCTCTGCAGCAGGTTCGATATACAGCAGGTCCGGTCAGTTGAAGGAACGAGGATTCCCGGTGACGGTATGGTGGTTCTGGAGGACAAGGTCAAGACAGTGCTTATTGACGGAATGTCCGTGCTGCTGGTAAAGCAGGTTAATCCCGGGGTATGGATCAATATTAAGAAGGATGAGCTGAGAAAATATTAATGGCACAACGGCGCAGCAGATACAGGTGTCAGCCTCTATCTACTGCGCGTGTTCCTGCGGTTTAAAGTCTTCTATTATTTCGCGGATTTTTCTGGTCAGCAGGTCAAGGGGTACAGGCTTCTGCAGAAAGTTCAGGCCCTCTTCGAGTATTCCGTGGTAGCTTATTATTTCGCGGGGGTAACCTGAAATAAACAGCACCTTCAGGTCAGGCCTTGATTTAAAAAGTTCATTATAAAGCTCTTTCCCGTTCAGCCCCGGCATTACAACGTCTGTTATAAGCAGGTCTATGTTCCCGTTGTGAGCGGCGGCAACCTCTATGCCCTTCTGCCCGTTTTCGGCTTCAAGTATAAAGTATCCCTGCTGCTTGAGCATAAGGCATATCATTTTGCGAACCTGTTCCTGGTCTTCAACAACCATGATGGTATCTGCCCCGGACCTTGAGTTTTTTCTTTCACCGGTTTTGCGGTTTTCAGGCTGCCGTGCTGCCTGGGGAAAGTATATGTTAAAGGTTGTGCCCTTGCCGGGCTCGCTGTACAGCCATATATGCCCCAAGTGCTGGCGCACTATGCCGTAGACAGTTGCAAGACCCAGGCCGGTTCCCTTACCGGGATCCTTTGTTGTAAAGAAGGGTTCAAACACCTTGCTCTGTGTCTCGATGTCCATTCCGGTTCCGGTATCGCTTATCTCGAGCCTGACATACTTGCCCGGCACTACACCTTCGTGCGTGTCAGCGTAGGCCCTGTCCAGCATGCAGTTTTCGGTCTTGATTAAAAGTGTCCCTCCGTCGGGCATCGCGTCCCTCGCGTTCAGGGCCAGGTTAAGTATTATCTGTTCAACCTGTCCTATGTCTGCCTCGATATAGTTAAGTAACGGGTTAAGAGAAGTGTTTATGACTACATTTTCACGGATTGTCCTTCGCAGTATCTTTTCGAAATCAGTTATTACCCTGTTAAGGTTAATGGGTTTGACTTCAAGAGTCTGCTTGCGCGCAAATGCAAGCAGCTGGCGCGTTAGTCCTGCCGCGTGGCCGGCAGCTTTTATTACCTCTTCGATCATCCCATCTATCGACTTCATCTGCTGTGAGTAATGCTCAGCTGTTCCCAGGAACTCCCTTATCACAGGTATAAGACGGTTTTCATGCGGCGGTCTGCTGCTCTCTTCTTCGCTCTCGCGCAGTGTTTGGAAAAGGATTTTGGAATTCTGCGTTATATCCCTGCTGCACTTTTCGAAATCTTCATTGAATTCCGAAAGCTTCAGCTGTATTATCTGCGAGTACCCCAGTATTGCGGCAAGCATATTGTTAAAATCATGCGCAATTCCCCCGGCCAGCTGCCCTATCGATTCAAGCTTTCTTGCCTGGTGAAGCTGGTCTTCAAGTTTTTTCCTTTCGCCTTCGGCCTCTCGCAGATCGGTAATATCCATCAGCGAAGCTATGCTGTAGGTCGAACCCGGAATCATTGTCACGCTGTTGGCAATATTGCGAATGGTTCCGTCTTTTCTGAGAAAACGGAATTCGTATTTGCGGGGTGCATTTTTTTCGTCGTCCCTTCTGTGGGCGTGGTAGTGTTTCATCCTTTCGACATCTTCAGGATGGATGAATACTGTCCAGCTCATCTTCTCTTCAATTTCATCCTGCCTGAGTCCTGACAGAATGCAGAACTCCGTGTTTGCCTTTAGAATGGTTGTATCAGGTGAAATTATAATTGAAGGCAGGCCGGTGTTTTCAAAAACAGCCTTGTACCAGATCTCTGAGCGTTTTTTCTCAGTGATATCCTGGAGGAATGCCAGGCTGAGCCTTGTATTCGGAACCATAGTAATGCTCAGTGCTATCTCTTTGGTTTCACCCCTGCTGTCCACCATCTGGAATTCGTACTCTTCAGGGACCAATGAGGGATCAATCCTTCTTATCCTGTGGTATTCCTTCATCTTCTGAAGCTGTTCACCGTCAGGGATCATCCGGGTCCAGCTCATCTTTCCTTCGATTGTCTCTTTGGCGTAACCTATCAGATGTTCAAAGGCTTTATTGCATACAACTATAGTGGTGTCCTCGTCTATAAGCATCATGGGGATTTTTGCATACTCAAAGAATACACGGTAGGGTACATTCTCTGTGATTTTTTCAATGTTTACAGGTTTCTGTTTTCTGCTGCCGGGCATCCCGTTCTCCTTGATGTTTTTGTCCCGGTTTGTAAATTGCCCGGGATCAATAATGTTGATTCGGCAAATGATATTCAGAATCTCTCAAAGCCTGTACGGCATAAATTATCTACTGCAGCAAGACTTTTATAATATACATTCTTTTCTATAAAAATACAACACTCGTGCATTAAATATGGTGATTTAATTGATCCCGTCCTTGCCGCCGGCGAATACTGAAAATATCACAATTACTTCTTTATTATTCAGTGTTTAATGTATATATTTATAGGGTTGCATTCAGCAACAAAATATTAATCTGTGTACAGGCAATTCATATACAAAGATAAAAACGGGAGCATGCGTATGCGCCATAAAATAGTCCCCCTTCTTTTAATTCTCCTCTGTTCCAATATTATCTATGCCGGTAACTTTGACCGCAGGATCGCGGCCCTGATGTTTACCGGTAACGACAACAGCCTGGTATTCGAGATGCGCCTTTACTATGACGCGAAGGGGAACCTTGTGAAGGTAAAACAGTTTAACCACCTGATGAAGTTTATCGGTTACGAGGAATATTTTTACGATAGTGAAAACAGAAAGATCAGGGAGAATATATTTGATTCACAGAGGGTGCAGCAAAAATACACACTCATAGAATACGCAGAAGGGATTCGTATTGCAACTGTTTACAACATGGACGGCAGAGTTATTATGACCATCGAAACTGAATATGATAAGTCCGGCAGGGTAAAACGCATAGTTGAATACACCGCAGGTAAAGAATCCGTATCTGTATCAAAATACCATTATTATGACAGCAGGCGCATAAGGTGCACAAGGGATCTTCCAGTCGACGGGCATGATTATTATTATATTATACAGCTTGGCCGTAACGGCATGCTTGACAGGGTCGATTATTTCAGGAAGAACGGAACAAGGGCAGGTTATGTCAGGATTGTTCCGGAGGATGGAATTATGACATCGCATAGCCTGAACGATATTATATTTTGAAAAAATTATTCATAGTGGAGTGATCTTATGAAACGTTTACTGCTTGTAGTTTTAATTATGCTTTCCCCTTCGCTCTACGCGGCAAAAGAGACCTTCGACGTTTCGGCCGCTGATCCGGAGATGAACAATGCCATAAAAAAGGCTCAGGAAACGATCGGTTCATTCTGGAAGCACTACAATAAACCGGGCCCGAATGAAAAGGATTTTATGATCAAGGTTAAAATTGAAGACGCCGGCGGAGTTGAGCATTTCTGGTGTGGCAATATTCAGCTTAAAGACGGGGCGGTGTACGGCGATTTGTGGAACTACCCCGAAGTGGTAAAAAGCGTAAAGTATGGCGAAACGGTCAAGATCGATCCCACGGCCATAAGCGACTGGATGTATTACCGTGATGGTAAAATTGTCGGGGGATTCACCATACGTGTCCTGCTTAAGTACCTTGACGAAGGGGAGCGTAAAAGATACGAAAATATGCTGGGGCCTGAAGAGTAAATCCGGCGGCGTAATCCCCGGTCTGCGGAACTGCACTCTTGCGGCATAAATATATTTTTAACAGAGTATTCTCTGCGCGATCACCTTATTGCTCGGATAAAACGTGCAACAGCCTCTGTCGGGTCTTTACCTTCAGAATATTCTTTTTCTATTATATCAGTAACTGCGCTGCCTATGACTGCGCAGTGCGCGGAGCGTGAGAGTGTTTCAACCTGCACCCTCTCCCTGATGCCGAAACCCGCCGCGACATATTTGCCCGTAATTCTGTGCGCCATCTCAAGGAACTGTATATGTTCATCCGTAAGCTCGGTTTTGCGGCCCGTTACACCTGCGCGCATTACCGCGTAGATAAACGGGGAGTCACTCGCGCCGCAGACCTCGCTTATGCGTTCTTCAGTTGAGCCGCCGGTCACAAGCGGCACAAATGCTGTCCCGGCCCTGTTGCATTTTTCTGTAAGGCCCAGTTCGTCATCGGCAGGGTAGTCAGGAACTATTATTCCGCTTATGCCAAGCTCAAGAGTGCGGGCTACAAACCTTTCTATACCGTACCTGTAAACAGGATTGATGTATGACATCAGGAGTATGGGTATATTCGCTGAAGATGCCAGGCGTCCTGCCATATCTATTACCATGTCAGTGGTTGTTCCCGCAATGCGTGCCTTTGCGTTGGCGTTCATTATAGACGGGCCGTCAGCTGTCGGGTCGCTGTAGGGTATCTGTATCTCCACAAGGTCAGCCCCGGCTGAAGCCATGGCTGCAACCAGGCGTTCAGATATGCCGGGCGAGGGGTACCCGCCCACAACGTGTGTCATCAGTTTGATCCCGCCGCGGTTTTCAAAGGAGTTGCGTATTCTGTCTATGCCTGTCATTTTGTCCCCTCCATGCGGCTGATTTCGGATTGCAGAAAGTTTTTCCAGCCCGGGTCAAAATGAGGTGATGTAATAAATATATCCTTGTCTCCGCGGCCTGAAACGTTTACTATTATCACCTGGTCCTTCTGCATCCGTGGCGCGCGTTTAAATGCTTCGGCCAGGGCATGTGATGATTCGAGCGCGGGAAGTATTCCCTCCATGCGCGCCGTGAGCCTTAAAGCATCAAGCACCTCGCTGTCACGCGCGTAGACAAACTCCACCCGGCCCGTGTCGTGAAGATGGGCAAGCTGGGGGCCTACGCCCGCGTAATCCAGCCCCGCGCTTATTGAATGTGTCGTAAGCAGCGAGCCCTGGTCATCCTGCAGAAAGTACGACTTGTAACCCTGGACTATCCCTTCGCTGCCTGATCCGTTCAGGCGCACTGCATGTTCACCCGGCCTGGAGGAATGTCCTCCGGCCTCGACACCTACGAGCTTTACATTATCCTCAAGAAATTCGTTAAAGAAACCTATCGAATTTGATCCCCCGCCAACGCATGCGATCATCATGTCCGGGAGCCTGCCCTCTTTTTCCATGAACTGGCGTTTTACTTCACGGCCGATTACAGACTGGAATGTGCGGACCATTTCCGGGTAGGGGTGCGGGCCCAGCGCGGATCCCAGTATGTAGTGGGTATATTCGATGCGTTCGGTCCAGTTGCGGAGCGCGGCATTTACAGCATCGGTAAGAGTCTTTGAGCCTTCATACACGGGCGTCACCTTCGCGCCGTAAAGCTGCATACCAAGAACATTGGGGTGCTGGCGCGCCATGTCGGTTTCGCCCATAAATATTTCGCATTCAAGACCCAGCATTGCCGCAACCGCTGCAGTGGCTATTCCGTGCTGGCCTGCGCCGGTCTCGGCAATTACGCGGCGTTTGCCCATGCTCCTGGCAAGAAGTCCCTGGCCCAGCGCGTTGTTAATTTTATGCGCGCCTGTATGGGCCAGGCATTCCATCTTAAGGTAAATGCGGGCGCCGCCGAGGTGGTCACCAAGGTTCCTGGCGTGGTAGAGCGGTGTGGGCCTCCCTATGTAATCTTTGCACAGAAGGTCGAACTCGCGCATGAAGTTTTCATCGGCAACGCATTTTCTGTAGGAATAATCCAGCTGCACGAAGGCGTTGTGCAGAACCTCCGGTATAAACCGTCCGCCATGTTTACCAAAATATTTATCCTCGTTCATACCCGTTCCTCCTTTGCCGCTTTCACCATTGCTATTATCTTTTCTGATGATTTTATGCCGGGCGATATTTCAACGCCGCCTGAAATATCTATGCCGTCAGGCGACAGCTGACTGATGACTCCTTGAATGTTATCAGGGTTAAGACCCCCTGCGATGAAAAACTCCTTCCCGGAATTACGCACTATGTACCCCGCAACCCGGGCGGAGTCAATACCCACCTGCAGACCCGATCCGCCATATACACCGTGTGAAAATGAATCTATTATAACTGTTCCGCACGACAGGCCTGCGACCTCGTTTTCAAGCCTTTCAGCCTCCTGTGCGAGTTTAAGGTTCTTTACCCGTATTCCCCGGATGTATGGAAAATCGAACTGCGAGCATGTCTCCGGATTTTCGTCGCCATGAACCTGTGCTATATCAATTAATCCGCGTGTTATGTGAGAGCGCATTACTCCGGGCGATTCGTTCACAAAAACGCCTGCAATTTTAATTTTATGCCGCAGGCCATTTCTCTCAAGAACACTGCATATTTCGCCTGCACGTATTTCGTCTATCCGCCTTGGTGAAGGCGCAAAAACAAAACCGATATAATCCGCGCCCGCGGATATGCAGCAAACTGCGTCCTCAACCCTTGTTATTCCGCAGATCTTTATCTTCATATATTGCCCTTAAGCGCGTCGCTGAACTGCCTCACCGCAGATGCTGGGTCAGCTGAGCGCATAAAATGTTCACCTATAAGAAAACCTTTATAACCTGCAGCCTTAAGCTTCAGCATCGATTCAACCGACGTAATCCCGGACTCTGCGACTGCCGTGCGGCCGGCCGGAATATAGCGTGCAAGCCTTACAGATTCATCTGCACTTATAGTAAAATCTTTCAGGTTGCGTGCGTTCACTCCTATGAACTGTGCTCCGCATTCCAGCGCGGCCTCGATCTCTTTCTCGTCGTGAGCCTCGACCAGTACCGTGAGTTTGTGTTCTGTCGCTTCATCAAACAGCTCCTTCAGCAGAACTCTGTCCAGCAGCGCCACTATAAGCAGCATGGCATCGGCCCCGGTGAGTAGAGTTTCCCTTACCTGCCAGCTCTCAAGAATAAAGTCTTTGCGTAAAATCGCAGCCGCAACCGAGTTTCTGACGACAGCCAGGTCCGCAACCGAGCCGAGAAAGAAATCCTCCTCTGTAAGCACAGAGATTGCATCGGCGCCCCCGGCGCTGTATGATTTTGCAATGGCCGCCGGGTAATAATCCGCAGCAATTATACCTTTAGATGGTGATGCCTTTTTGCATTCAGCAATTATAAAGGGATTTTCGCGCGGGAAGCTCCTTGCGAGCAGGTTGCGAGGAATATATCCTTCAAGGGGCAGGGCTTTTTTCATCACTGCGACACGTTCCCTTTTTTTTGCGGCAATCTGTTCAAGTATATTCACTGTATTGGTCCTTCATAGAATTATTATTTTCCTGCCCTCACCCGGCGCTAACACGCCGCCCTCTCCCTTTTTGAGAAATTGACGGGGAGAGGGGAATCAACATAAAATTTGTTGGTATATCCCCCCTTCTCCCTTTCCGGTCTTCAAAACGGGAGAAGGGCCGGGGATGAGGGCATAGTTCTATGAAAACGCCTTAAGTTTTTCGTAAACTTCAAGCGCCTTTCCTGAATCGAGCGAGCTCTGGGCCATGACAATGGCATCTTCAAAAGAGTCACTCCTGCCCGAAGCTATTATTGCTGCTGCCGCATTCAGAACAACCACATCCCGTTTGGGGCCCTTTTCGCCGTTCAGTATGTTTACAAGAATCCCTGCATTGTCCGCGGGGCTTCCCCCTTTCAGATCCGACATGGTGCAGAACTCAAAGCCGTACTGGCGCGGATCAAAAGTGTAGGTTTTAATCCATCCGTCTCTAAGTTCTGTTATGCGGGTGCGTTCAGTCAATGATATTTCGTCAAGCCCGTCAAACCCGTTAACAACAAGTGCCCTTTTCGAACCGAGCATCAGCAGCACGCCTGCGATCTTTTCTGTAAGGGTGCCGTCAAACACTCCCATAACCTGCCTTTTCGCGCCTGCGGGATTAAGCAGGGGCCCCAGCATGTTGAATACGGTGCGGAACCCCAGGTCCCTTCGTGCTTCGCCGATGTACCTGAACGCCGGATGATACTTCTGCGCGAACATAAATGTCATGCCGCACTGATCCAGGCATCGTGCCGAGTCCTCGGGCGCCAGGTCAATCTGTATTCCCAGTTCTTCAAGAACATCTGCAGACCCGGACTTTGAGGTTATTGACCTGTTACCGTGTTTGGCCACCTGTACACCTGCTCCCGCTGCAACAAATGATGCGGCGGTGGAAATGTTTATTGTTCCCGCAGAGTCGCCGCCTGTACCGCACGTGTCAACTCCGTCAAAATCGTTCGCTGCAGGTAGATTCACAGCCTTTTCGCGCAGGATTGATGCGAAACCGGCGATCTCCTCTGCTGTTTCACCCTTCAGAGCCATTGTGGCAAGCAGGGCCCCTGTCTGCGCACCTGTCATTGTGCCTGAAGACATGGCTTCCATTATGAATTCCGCCTCACCGCGTGTCATGTCCTGCCCCGCAGCGGCTTTTTTTAGAAGGGGTTTGATGCTGTACATCTCTTCGGCAGATTCAAAGAAGTTCGAAAGTATCTTCATGCCCTCTTCGGCGCCTATGGATTCGGGATGGAACTGCACTCCTTCAATGCGCAGCTTTCTGTGCCTTATGGCCATGATGTCGCCGTCATTGGATCGTGCGCTCACTTCAAATTCAGGTGGAAGAGATTTTTCGTCAGCCACAAGGGAATGGTACCTCATCACCCGCAGTGGGTTGGGCAGGCCGCGGAAGAGGGTGCGTCCGTCATGTTCGGCCAGGTCACTCTTTCCGTGCATGATTTTTTTAGCTGATACAATTTTTCCGCCGTATGCTGCTGCAATGGACTGCAGTCCAAGGCATACGCCGAGTATGGGTTTTTTACCTGCATATTCACGGATAATATCCTGCGAAATTCCTGCATTGTCGGGAGTTCCCGGCCCGGGGGAGATCACTATCTGTCCGAAGTCGAGTTCTGCTATTTCAGCAAGGGACATGGCGTCGTTGCGCACCACCTGCACCTCTTTGCCCAGCTGCATGATGTACTGAACAATGTTATATGTGAATGAATCGTAGTTGTCAATTACAAGTACCATCAGTTCCTCCCGTTCTTAAGCGCTTCAACCAGAGCCTCTATTTTAGACATGGTCTCCTGGTATTCCTTGTCCGGGTCTGAATCATAAACTATACCGGCTCCCGACTGCAGATACATTTTATCGTTCTTCACAGCCGCGGATCTGATTGTTATGCACGAATCAAAATTACCGTTGTAGCTGAAGTATCCCACAAGGCCCGCATAGTGATTCCGTTTTACCCTTTCAAGTTCATCAATAATCTCCATGGCGCGGACTTTAGGCGCGCCGCTTACTGTCCCTGCGGGAAATACCGCGCGTATAACATCAACCGGGTCCGAATCCTCCCTGCACTGGGCGCTCACCTCGGACACAATGTGCATCACGTGCGAATACATCTCAACCTCCATGAACCTTTCAACCTTAACTGTGCCGGGCTTCGCGATCCTGCCCAGGTCATTGCGCGCAAGGTCCACGAGCATAATATGTTCAGCCCTCTCCTTGTTGTCAGCCAGCAGTTCACGCTGCAGCGCTTCATCCTCTTCGACATTGATTCCGCGTCTTCGTGTTCCTGCTATGGGGCGAAGCATGGCGCGGTTTTTATCCACCTTTACCATTACCTCGGGAGACGCGCCTAAGAGCGTAAATCCCTGCATGTTCAGAAAGAACATGTAGGGCGAAGGATTGATCGACCTGAGTGACCTGTACACGCAGAATGGATCGCCCTTAAAATCAACCTCCATCTGCTGCGAGAGAACAACCTGGATCGCATCGCCCGCAATTATGTATTCCCTGATTTTATTTACCGAAGATACAAATTCATTTTTAGAGGTGACCTGTCTTATGTTATCACCAATAACCGGCGTATCTACCGGCCCGGGGGCTCCGGCTGAAATTCTGTCGGACATTTGCGTCAGCATCATCACTGCATCGGCATAGTCGCTTTCAGGGTCTTTGCCCGCGTTCACGTTGTAGATTATTTTAAGCGTGTGCATCAGGTTGTCGAACACAAGTGTGTACCTGGTAACCATAAAGCAGGCGTCAGGTATATCAAGGCCGGGCTTTGATTCATCAAGTTTAACTGATTCAAATCGTGAAACAGCCTCGTATCCTATATATCCCACAGCCCCGCCGGGAAAAGGGGAAAGGTCCCCCTCTCCGCTGAAAGGTCTTGCGGCAAGAAAATCCTTTACCGCACGCAACGGATCAACCGCTGCAAGCTCCCTTGTCTTTCCGTCTTCGGTGATGCGGCATTTAGTTCCCCGTACTTCGATAACAGCGCAGGGATCAACTCCCAGAAAAGAGTATCTACCCAGGTGAAGCCCCTTTTCGGCAGATTCCAGCAGGTATGATGCCGAAACCGCATAATACGCGTCAACAGGGGTGATCCTGTCTGATGGGACTTCCATTATAACTGGAACAATGTGACCCGGTTTTGCCATTTGTAAAAAATCTTTTAGTGACGGACGCAGCATAAATCCTCCTTAATAAAAAAACCCGCGTATATCGGCGGGTTTGCATTTTCATAATAACATGTGCGCACAGAGCCGCCGGTTTTATCTGTAAAGATACCACCACCAGCAGGAAACATAGTTCGCAATATGAATTTTAATCAGATTCATCATGTTTCTGTATATAGAAACATGATGAATTATTGTCAACATTTTTTGAAAAAAAAGTGAGGAATAATATTTTTTTAACACGCTCTATAGGTGGAATGTTTTAAAATTGGTTGACACATCGGGTAAATCAGTATTTTTTAGATTTTATTACCAGCAACGGGCATATCAGCCGATAAAAAAATAATAACATTTATTTCCGGGACCATGATGAAAAGATTATTTCCATTAATTTTAGTATTTGTTTCTGTATTTACAGTTTTTCAGAATTACAAATATCTATCCGCGGCAGACCAGTCTGAGAATAAGGATGAAACCATCTTCCCCGTAAAGTTCAGGGAGGTCTGGGGCTACCTGATGCGCGGCGAAGAGAAGCTCTTCAAGGGTAATGAACCCGTTACCGATCTATGCTACTTCAGCTGCACAATCACACCTGAGGGTAAACTTCGCGGAAATGTTAACCCCCCGGTGCTTCCTGAGAATGCAGATTTCAAAAGAAGAACTCATATAGTAATCGCTGATCTTGATAATACCAGGCTGATGAATCTGATACTTGATCCTGGCCGCAGCGCAAGGGACCGCCTTGTTGCGGATATAATTGAGCTTTCAAAAAATTTTGACGGCGTGCAGATCGATTTTGAAGCAATATCCCGCAGTGATGGGCCGAACTTCCAGGTCTTTTTAAAGATGATAAAGGATGGGATGGAACCGGGCAAGGTGTTCAGCGTCGCACTTCCCGCAAGAAGAAGCCGGGTGGATGATGCCTACGATTATACGGCAATTTCTGCCATTGCTGACAGGGTCTTTATAATGGCATACGACCAGCACTGGAGTACCAGCAGGCCCGGGCCGGTTGCTTCACTCTCGTGGTGCAAGGCTGTGCTGGACTACTCGCTTACGGTAGTTCCCCCTGAAAAACTTGTCATGGGAATCCCTCTCTATGGAAGGTCATGGAAAAAGGAAAAAATAGTCAAACGGGTCAAGGTAAAGAGCAAATATGCCGGGAAATCGAAAAAATCCAAAAAAAGAAAAAAGGCAAAAACAAAGGTGGTAACCCGCACTGTAGTAAGGAGTAAATCCATAAGGACATCGAAAATTCCCGACCTGATAGAGAGGAAAAGCGGTGTAAAGGAATATTCAGCTGATACCGGTTATATAATACGGTACAATAACCGTTCCAGGGAGATTATCTACTGTGATGATGTGAATGCAACAATGGAAAAATTTCTCTATTACAGCGAGCACATTGATTCAATAGGCTTCTGGCGCCTTGGCATGGAGAACAGGGATCTCTGGAAAGCCATAGACCTTCATAATGAAATAGTTAACATGCCATCTGAAGAAACCGGGGCCGGGGAGTAGGGGGTCAGAGCCCTGGAAGCGTGTATGGGGGCAGAGCCCCGGCTGAGATTACTGCAACATTTATCAATAAAATATGACAAAACTGACTGTATTCTATATATTATGCAGAGGGATTATTCTGTCCTCAAAAAAATGAATAAGGGGGAGTTATGAGTTACTGGTCAGAAGTAAGGGATGTAGCACTCAAAGGTATAGATATTGCCCTCAGTAATTTTAAAACTACTGCGGAACAGGCAATAGAAAAGGGTAAGGATGGGGTTGCATACCTCCAGCTTAAAAAAGATCTTTTTATGGAGCAGAGAAATCTGCAGGTACTTCTTGCGGATCTCGGTGATATAACCAATGAGCTTTATAAAAGCAGGAGTGATATAACCGGAAATGAGAGAGTAAAAGAGATCGTTGAAAAAATAGCATTTGTAGAAGAAAAATGCAGGTCAATCGAAGCTGAAATGAAGAAAATATCGGGGAAGTAACTCTTCCCCTTTTACGCCTTCCGTGAACAGGCCAGTTACAGATGAAATCCTCAATATAAAATTTCAATCAGCATAGAAGTAAAATCCGGCTAAAAAATTTTTATTCGCCCTTTTTTTGGATAAATTATATCCAAACCTGGAGGTGAAGTTATGTCACCGAGAATCAGAAAAAATCAAATTGGCGGATTTTCTGAAAGGCGAATCCGTGAGCTGGAAGAAAGCCTGCGTCAGAGGCTGTTGAGAATCAGGCGTCTTGAAGAGGATCAGGTTTCTATTCGTGAAATCCTCATACGGGAAGGGCTGCATGATGAGTCCCTTGATGAACTGAGACAAGAAATAATCAGGTCAAGGAGTGGTGAAGAAACAGCAGAGAGTCAGCGCAACAGAATTTCAGGCGAAAGACGTAATGCTAAAACCGACGGTGCTATAAGAAACAGGGTTGCCATGGAAAGGAAAGAGCGCGATGAACTGGTTTTGGCTGTCCGGGAAAAAATTGCCAGGGAAAGGCAGCTTGATAAAACTGACGGTGCTATAAGAAGCAGTATCGCAAGAGAAAGGAAAGAAGCTGATGAGCGTCAGATTGAGGAGCGTGAAAGATTTGTCGTTGAAAGACAGCACGAAAAATCAGATGGTATTCTTAGAAAAGTTATATCAAGGCTGAGAAAAGATAATGCTGAACAGTGGCCAACAGACAGGGAAAAGCTTGTTTCAGTCAGACGAAATGAAAAAACTGACGGAACGCTCCGAAGCAGAATTTCGAGGTTGCGCCAGATTGAGGAAGATGCTGTGACAATCCGTGATGCTCTCATAACAGAAAGAAAACTGCATGACCTTGAGCAGGCAGAACGGGATAATCTTATGCAGGCACGCATCAGCGAAAAGAATAATAGAAGCAATAAAAATATTAAAGATTCTGAGCAGAATGCAAAAGAAGCCGCCGGCGCAGTGAAAAAAAAGAACATGCCAGCATCTGCATCAGGGGGAACATCCTCCGTCCAGGCTAAACGTGCAGGTCAAATTCCATTAAAAAAGACCGTGAAAAAGACTGCGGCAGCCAGGCGTAAAAAATAACTATCCAGTTTAACATGGAGGGTCAGAGACGTTGATTAAAAAATCAGTTTTTATGCCATATTTTCAATTTTAAATAAAAAGACTTGTTTTCTTAAGCGCATATACAATAATTTATCCCACAAATCGGTGTGTAATTAAGGAATTTTCTTGACAGGGTCATGCCTCAATTTATGATTTCATCCTGATTTTTCCCGGAAATCTGTAATTTTTGCCCACGTAGCTCAATAGGTAGAGCATTTGCATGGTAAGCAAAAGGTAACCAGTTCGATTCTGGTCGTGGGCTTATTATATACTATCCGGTTTAAAGCCTTTTCTTAAAAAAGCTGTAAAAATGCTTGACTGGAAAGGGGCAGATATTAGTTTGCTCTTGGTTTACTATTTATAAGTGCGGGGTATTTTTATGCGTGATGTGGTGTTGCTGGTTTGTCAGGAATGCAAACGGAAGAATTATGCATTCACAAAAAACAAAAAGGGTCAATCAGGCAAGCTTGAAGTGAAAAAGTACTGTAAATTTGACAGAAAACACACTGTTCATAAAGAAAGTAAAGCGTAGAGTTACTCCAATTGATAGCAAAAATTAAACAATTTATACAATTTTCCAAGGATTCCAGGGAAGAGCTTAAAAAAGTCACCTGGCCG
Organism: Spirochaetota bacterium; assembly: GCA_012730035.1. Lineage (GTDB taxonomy): Bacteria > Spirochaetota > UBA4802 > UBA4802 > UBA5550 > JAAYBQ01. The sequence continues at coordinate 647 of JAAYBQ010000107.1, read as the reverse complement.
GACAGGGATGAGGTGACAAGTTTTACCGTTGTTGTCATTGTGGCTGTGTGTGTTATCTCCGTTTTTCTCTGGCTTGTTGATACAGGTCTCATGGCTCTTATCACGGTTGTGATGAAGTAGTTATGGCAAAGAGGTGGTATATAATACATACTTATTCCGGCCACGAGAATAAGGTTAAAGCAGCTCTGGAAAAGAAGGTTGAAAATCTTGGACTGACCGAGGAAATAAGCGAAGTAAGAATTCCTACGGTTGAGGTTCAGGAGGTTAAAGACGGCCAGAAAAAGACCAAATCCAAAAAAGTCTTTCCCGGCTATGTTTTAGTTCGGATGGAGCTTACTGACCATACCTGGGTAGTTGTAAAAGGTGTTCCCGGTGTCACCAATTTTGTGGGTGCTTACGGCACAAACAAACCTAAACCGCTTAGCGACAGCGAAGTGGCATCTCTCTTTGATTCGCTTGGCGGCGAGCAGAAGACCGGTGAAAAGACTGCAATTACAGTCGATTTTACGATAGGTGAACACGTTAAGGTAATAGACGGTCCATTCAGCAATTTTACCGGTGTTGTTGAAGAGGTTTATCCCGATAAGGGCCGTTTAAAGGTAAAAGTCGAGATTTTTGGCAGGGGAACCCCCGTTGATCTTGATTTT
>JAAYBQ010000106.1 GCA_012730035.1 Spirochaetota bacterium | reverse complement strand
TCCGGCGGCGTATCGGGCCTGGTTGCAAGGGGTGAGCGAATCGATTTAATTTCGGACGATGAAATCGATATTTTCAATGAACCGGGGGCTCTTCAGGTGGATAATCCCGTTGAACTTTTCGCGACTGCAGAGAATAAATATTCTCTTATCGCAGAATTACATGGCAGGGGATATTCTGTCGAAGACCTTGCTGCTTACTCAGGACTGCCGGCCGGAGAGGTCAGGTTGGTTATAAGCCTTAATAAATAAATTACTCGATTGTTAATGGGATAAGCACTACGTTTTATGGTTTACATCTGAACATTTGTTATATTATAGAGGCAGGATTTTTCCTGATCTAAGTTAATCTGTTGTCTTCGAATTATTTACAGGGTTAAAAATGCATGGAATTTAATATTAAGAGACTTACAGAAGAGGAGTTTGCAAAATTTGCCAAGCTCATATATGATGAAAGCGGTATTTTTATGAAGGATAGTAAAATCACCCTTTTATCAAACCGGCTTAGAAAGAGGCTTACGGCATTATCTCTTTCTGAGTTTTCTGAATATTATGATTATCTTCAGGGACTTAGCGGCGAGCCAAAAAGAAAAGAGTATGAAGAGCTGCTTGACGTAGTATCTACCAATGAGACCTATTTTTTTCGTAATGAACGGCATTTTGAAGCATTTTCTGATTATTGCCTGCCCGAGATTGCTAAGAACAAAAAAGAAAAAACCCTGAAGATATGGAGCGCGGCGTGTTCAACCGGCGAGGAGCCTTATACCCTGGCTATATGTGTACTGGAAAAAATGCATCTGTTCCAGGGGTGGAAGATTGAAATTCTTGCAACCGACATAGCTCCATCAGTGCTTGAATTTGCACGCGAGGGACTTTATTCCGGCCGCAGAATAGAGAAGGTTTCACCCGAACACCTGAAAAAATACTTTACCCTTGCCGACAGCGAAAAGGCAGTTTACAGGATAAACGATCAGTGCAGAAAACTGGTCAATTTTTATTACCATAATTTTTTCAAGAGTCCGTTTCCTGAGCAGGTTGATGTTATATTCTGCAGGAATGTAATGATATATTTTGATAAACTGCATCAAAAGAATCTTGTTGCCGGTTTTTATAAGTCGATACGTGATGACGGATACCTTTTTATCGGGCATTCCGAAACTCTTCATTCCATCTCTGATGATTTTACATACAGGAAAGTTCTGGAGTCTCCAATATATATACCAAGGTCAAGGAGCTGATAAATGTCCTTTGAACTTATCAACATAGGTATTGCCGATCTGGGTGTGGGTAAATCACCCAGTATTCTGCGGACAATACTCGGGTCGTGCATAGGTATATGCATTTACGACACTTCAACCAGGATCGGCGGGCTGTCGCATATAATGCTGCCGACAAGTAAAAAAAACGCTGCAAATCCCAGGAAGTATGCTGATAGTGCAATACCCCTGCTTGTTGAAGATATGATGCGTGCCGGTGCCATGCGAAACAGCATGATAGCAAAAATTATCGGTGGAGCTGCGATGTTCAAGCACACCGAAAATTCATTCATGGGCGATATCGGCAGAAACAATATTGTCAGTGTTCAGCAGATTCTTTCGGGCATGAATCTCAGAATTGTATCATCAGACGTTGGTGGTGATTACGGACGAACAATTGACTTTTACCTTGAGAGCGGCGAAGTGAAGATTAAAACTATCGGCCGTGACACAAAAATTATATGAAGGTATAAAATGGAGAGCATGACAGGTTATGCTTTTTTGGAAAAAAGCACAGATCAGTTTTCATACTCTGTTGAGATCAAATCGCTTAATTCCAAATATCTGGAGGTATTCGTCAACCTCCCCAGGACACTCCGTAATGACGAGAATGAATTCGCGGCCATGGTGAAAAAATCCTTCACTCGCGGTAAGATTGAGCTTAACATTGACCTGTTTGACTGGAACGCCACAAAGCCCGTCTCCATTAACGGGGAACTGCTGAAGAAATATTACAGGGAGATTTTCGCTGTTCACAAAAGCCTGGGGATTAGCGAGCCGTTCAGGTTCGAATCGATCCTTACCCTTGAGGGGGTCACACATAAAGAACGATCATCTATCTCCACGAAGTCCCGCAGGGATATAATAAATTCAATTGAAGCAGTCATAAAAAAAACGATCGATATGCGTAAAAAAGAGGGTACAGCACTTAGAAAGGATATTACTTCGCTGCTTTCCCTGATCGGAAGCGATGTAAACAGGATCAGGCTGCTTTCTAAAAAGGCTGTTGAAGAAAAGAAGGAACTGCTTGTTA